>JANLRI010000471.1:0-17893 GCA_031361565.1 Betaproteobacteria bacterium
CGAAGATTGGTCATGCTTTTTACGGACTCACGGTGGCACGTACTGGGTCCTCCCCCGTAATTCGTTATTCGTATGTTCAGGCTGACGGTAAAAAGCGTTATGTGCTTTCGACCGACCCCAGTCTCGGCGGTGGTTGGTCCAGTGAAGGAACCGCCTTCCACGCCTATTCGAGTGAACTGGCGGGCACGATTGCCGTGTATGAACATTATCGGACACTGTCAGATGGATGGCACTTCACTTACGGGGTGTCAAGCACACCGCCGAGCGGTTGGCTTATGAGCGGCTATGCCTTCTCGGTGCCTACGACAAATCTAAAATAAGAGCCCGGTACGACCCCGGTCCATAAAATGCTTGGGCGCGCTTTTTTGGCAACCGCTATGAAAGCCGCGCGCTCACCTGGCTTGGCCGCCGGGGTTCGATAAAGCGAATGGCCGCATCTAAACCATTGTGGTTAATGCAATAAGTGGCCTGCTCTTGAACGATGGGCTTGGCCTTATAGGCAATAGAAAGTCCCACCGCAGCCATCATTTTAAGGTCGTTAGAGCCGTCGCCACAGGCAATCGCTTGCTCGGGTTCACAACCTATTTGGGCGCATAGCTCCAGCACCGTGCGTCGCTTAACGTCCGCATCGACCACTTCACCGAGCACCTCACCGGTGAGTTTTCCATCGACAATCTCGAGCTGATTAGAGCGTACGAAATCCAGCTTGAGCTCTTCCCTGAGGCGGTTGGTAAAGTAGGTGAACCCCCCAGACACCAACAAGATCTTGAGTCCGGCGGCCTGACAAGCTTGAATCAGCGTTTCCGCACCAGGGCTGAGCTTGAGTCGCTGGTCATAGACTTCGGACAGGACGCTCTCGGATAAGCCCGCCAAAAATTTGACCCGTCGTCTTAAACTTTCAGCGTAGTCCTTGATTTCTCCACGCATCGCCGCTTCTGTAATGGCGGCCACTTCCGCTTTTTTGCCGCAAAAGTCTGCGATTTCGTCGAGACATTCGATGGTGATAAGGGTGGAGTCCATGTCAAAAGCGATCAGTTTGAAATCACTGAGTTTGCGTGCCGAGGGGGCTAATCCTACGTCGACTTCTTTTTCAAGAGCTAAAGCTCGCACCCTCTCGGCGCTGATGTCCTCTTTAGTTTCAATACCATGCCAACGCGCATAATTGGTGCTAATGGCGCGGGGTGGCTCGCCGACCATGCCGTTAAACGGAGGCATGATGTCGTAATTGATATTGGCGTGCTGCAAGACCAAATCGATACCATCGACGGGGGGGGCTTTAATCATGAAAGAGCCTTGAATACTTCTCGAACTTTGTTGACGCGCTGCGCTAAATCGCTGACGGGAATGGTCAAGCGCAGTTTGTCTGGACCAGCCAGCTTGGCATCTTTACGGGTTTGGATGAACTTGATGATCTTGGCCGGGTCAATCGGGGGCTGAGGGATGAATTGAATCAGAATACTTTCTTCATTAGCGTCGATCTTGGCGATGCCCAGAGGTTTACCTAGAATACGCAGGCGGTGGCTCTCGATCAGCGCGCGGGCTTGATCGGGTAACTTGCCAAAGCGATCCACAAGCTCCTCTTGCATGTACTCGAGCTCCTGCGCCGTGTCCGTGTTGGCCAGGCGCTTGTAAAGACTCAGACGTTCGTTGACATCACCACAAAAGCTGTTTGGCAAAAGCGCAGGGATATGCAAGTTAATCTCGGTGGTGGAGGGCAGCGGTGCCGCTAGATCGGGTTCTTTGCCTGCCTTCATGGCCTTTACCGCTTCACTCAACATTTCGCTATACATCGTGAAGCCGACCTCAATCATGTCACCCGACTGATTGTCACCGAGCACTTCGCCCGCACCACGAATTTCAAGATCGTGCATTGAGAGATAAAAGCCCGAGCCAAGCTCTTCCATCATTTGAATGGCCTCCAAGCGCTTTTTCGCATCCTTCGTGATCGCCGACTCGTCGGGTGTCATGAGATAGGCATAGGCCTGGTGGTGAGAGCGACCCACGCGCCCACGGAGCTGATGCAACTGGGCCAGACCAAACTTGTCGGCGCGATGAATCACAATGGTGTTGGCCGTGGGCACATCAATACCGGTTTCGATAATGGTGGTACACAGCAGCACGTTGTACTTTTGGGCGTGGAAATCCTTCATCACGCGCTCAAGATCGCGCTCCGGCATTTGGCCGTGGGCCACCACGATGCGCGCCTCGGGCATCAGCGTTTCCAGGGCTTGGCGGCGATTTTCGATGGTGTCGACTTCGTTGTGTAAAAAGTAGGCTTGACCGCCCCGTTTCAATTCACGCAACAAAGCTTCGCGAATGGCACCGGCATTTTCACGACGCACAAAGGTCTTGATGGCCAGGCGTTTCTGCGGGGCGGTGGCAATCACCGAGAAATCGCGAATGCCTTCCATGCTCATCGCCAAGGTGCGTGGAATGGGTGTCGCGGTCAAGGTGAGCACATCGACCTCAGCTCTGAGATTCTTCAGTATTTCCTTTTGTCGAACCCCAAAGCGATGCTCTTCATCAATAATCACAAGCCCCAGGCGGTCAAACTTGACATCGTTCGAGAGCAATTTATGGGTGCCAATCACAATATCGATTTTGCCGGCATTCAAGCCCTCAATGGCTGCCTTCACTTCCTTGGCCGAGCGAAAGCGCGATAACTCGGCAAGCAGTACGGGCAGGTTCGAGAAGCGATCACTAAAGGTCTGAAAGTGCTGTTCTGCGAGCAAGGTGGTCGGGCAAAGAATCGCGACTTGTTTGCCATCGTTCACGGCCACCCAGGCGGCGCGCAGGGCCACCTCCGTTTTGCCGAAGTCGACATCACCACAAACCAGTCGGTCCATAGGTCTGCCTGAGGTCATGTCCTGCACCACGGCGTGGATCGCCGAGAGTTGGTCGGGTGTTTCCTCGAAGCCGAAACCTTCCGCGAACATCTCGTAATCGGCTGGAGAAAACTTGAAGGCATGGCCCTCGCGAAGGGCACGCCGTGCGTAAAGATTGAGGAGCTCGGCGGCCGTGTCGCGGGCCTGCATGGCCGCGCGGCGTTTGGCTTTCTCCCAAGCCCCTGAACCAAGGGCGTGCAAGGGCGCATCATCCGGATTGGCCCCGCTGTAGCGGCCAATCACATGAAGTTGTGCGACCGGCACATAGAGGGTGGCATCGCCCGCGTATTTGAGATGTAAAAATTCGGTGGCGCCTTCACCGAGATCCAAATTAATCAAGCCTTGATAGCGGCCGATACCGTGCTGGGTATGGACCACGGGGTCACCGATTTTGAGTTCGGACAGGTCCTTAATCAGCGCATCGACATTGGTCTGTGCATCGCGCTTGCCGCGTCGATGGCGTCGGCCGCTACTCGCAAAAAGTTCGGACTCGGTAATGAGGATGAGATCTTCAGGATCGAGCAAGAACCCTAAGTGAAGCGGGGCGGCACTGAGGGCCACTTTTTTGCCCGCGCCTAATTCAGCCTGAAAGCTGCTCCAATCAGGGACTTGATCCAGCTTGAGTTGATACTGCTCGAAAAGCTGCGAGATCGTCTCCATTCGGCCGGCCGATTCAGCCAGAATAAGAACACTGCGACTGGTGCGCTCTAGTAGGCCGGTGAGGCGGGCAATTGGGTTTTCGGCTCGACGATCAATCGCGCAATCGGGCACCGTGAAGGCCAATGCCTCAAGCCCCTCCAGGGCCTGGATGGGCGCGTCGCTCGCGTTGCCGTGCCCTTTGTTCTCATCCGCATTGCTACCTGCCTTAAGGCTGAAACGACCAAAATGCTTGGTATGGATAAAGAATTCATCACTTTCTATGAAAAGCTCTTTCGGGGTCAGCAAGGGCCGTTCGCCGTCGTGGCTTAAAAACTTGTAGCGTTGTGCAGTATCTTCGGTGAACTGCCGTGCGCTGGACTCGACATTGCCGTGGGTGAGGAGCGTCGAGCCCTCGGGTAAGTAATCGAAGAGTGTGGAACTGGTCTCATGAAACAAAGGCAGGTAGTACTCAATACCCGCCGACGCGATGCCAACACCAATGTCTTTATAGACGCCGCACTTGCTCGGATCACCCTCGAAGCGTTCGCGCCATTTGTTCCTGAAAAACTGTCGCGCCGCTTCATCGAGCGGAAACTCACGTCCGGGCAAAAGTCGCACTTCGTTTTGAGGGTAGAGGCTACGCTGGTTGTCCGGATCAAAGGTGCGAATCGATTCGATCTCATCACCAAATAAATCGAGCCTAAAGGGCAGGGCAGCGCCCATCGGGTAGAGATCGATCAAGCCACCGCGCACGCAATACTCACCGGGGCGAACGACCTGGGAGACATGCTCGTAACCGGCCGTGGTCAGTTGTGATCGCAGCGCCGCTTCATTGAGCTTTTGGCCCTTCTTGAAGAAGAAGGTGCTGGAGGCGAGAAATGAAGGCGGGGCAAGCCGGTGCAAAGCCGTACTGGCCGGCAGCACCATTAAATCGAGTTGGCCTTGCATCAGGCTATAGAGGGTGGCCAGCCGCTCCGAGGTTAAATCCTGGTGCGGAGAAAACTGGTCGTAGGCTAAGGTTTCCCAGTCCGGAAAAAGTGCCAGACGGTGGCTGGGATTGAACCAGGCCACCTCGTCCAATAATCGCTGGGCATCGGTCGGGTTGGCGGTGACCACCACCATCGGGCCCGTGCGGCGCTCATCCAGGAGCAATTGGGAAATCATCCAGGCATCGCTGGAGCCGACGCCGCCTGGCAAACTCATATGGCGCGCGAGTCCGGGCCACTCGCGGGGCTTGAAGCTTTGGCGAGCGCGGGGGGAAGGTTTCACGGACTCACTGGCCACGGTGCTTTGCATCGCACCGGTAGCAGCAGCGCCTTGATTTTTAGGCAATACGGCAGACACGGCTACAATTTTACTTGTGAAATCAAAAACACCTGTTTCTGCTCGTCCATTGGCTTCGTTTGACGCGCTTCCCACCATTTACGCGGTGATCCCAGCGAGCGGGGTCGGTAGCCGCTTGGGTGCGGATCGGCCCAAACAATACTTGCCGGTTTTCGGCCGTAAAACCATGCTGGAAGCGAGTGCTACCACCCTATTGGAGCGAGATTGGATCAGCAAGGTTGTGGTGGTGGTCGCTGCGGACGATGGCTATCAGGACGCGGTTTATCGTAGCCTGAAAAGGCGCTATGGTGCCAGGATCGAGTTCTTGCTGGAAGGTGGTGCTACTCGGCGTGACACCGTTTTCAACGCCCTACAACACTTGCTCAACGGCGATCGCAAGGCCGCGCGGGCCTGGGTGTTGGTGCATGACGCCGCCCGCCCTGGTCTGGACGCCTTGAGTCTTGAACGACTCAGGGCTGCGGTCTTGAATGACCCCAAGAAAACGGGAGGCTTGTTAGCCATGCCCATGTCCGATACCGTCAAGCAAGTAGCCAGAATAGGCCGGGGAAAAGAAGCGCGTAGTGCTCAAACCTTGAATCGCCGCGTACTCTGGGCGGCTCAAACGCCACAGATGTTCTCTTTGAAGAAGCTCTGTGTCGCCTTAACGGCTTTTGGCGCCGTCACCGATGAGGCCAGCGCCGTCGAGCAGGCGGGCGGTAAGCCACTCTTGGTGATGGGAAGCGCTCAGAATTTCAAGATCACTACGTCGGACGATTTGTTGCTGATGCGGGTCCTCTTGAAGGCTAAGCGATAATCGAGCGTGAATTTCCTCATCATTTCATAGTGGCCCGACCTTATGTCCGATCCTTTCGCAACTCCTTCGATTTTGCTGAGTTACCGGATTGGTCAAGGCTACGACGTGCACGCTCTCGTGCGCGGACGAAAGCTCATCATCGGGGGCGTAGAAATTGCCCATAGCCACGGCCTGCTCGGGCACTCCGATGCGGATGTCCTGATTCACGCGATCATCGATGCCCTTCTTGGTGCGGCTGGCCTGGGGGACATCGGTACTCATTTTCCGGATACCGATGCGCAGTATAAGGGCGCCGACAGCGGAATTCTTTTGCAAGCGGCCATGGCCAGTGTCCGGGAAGCGGGCTATGAGCTTGGCAATGTGGATGCGACCGTAATAGCCCAAGCGCCCAAGCTTTCTCCCTATCGTGAGGCGATTCAAACGCGGCTTGCGGGGCTTATGGGGGTGGAGCTGTCGCGGGTGAATGTCAAGGCCAAGACTAGTGAGAAACTCGGGTTCGTCGGGCGGCGCGAAGGGATTGAGGCACTTGCTTCGGCGTTGTTGATTCCGCTGGCCTAAGCGCAAATATTTACGATGGTTCCCAGGGGCTTAAAGGGATTTTTCGCGTAACTTGTAGAGGAGCAGGATTCAGTTGAGACGTGGGTCATGGGCTGAACTCCTGGGTGGCGCCGAGGCGCTCGATTCGGATGAGCACGTACTTGTGCCAAGGGGTGCCCGCGAAAGCGTCTCGGCTCGCAGTATCATTGAGCTGGTTGAGTGACACACCTTTGTCCACAAGCGTCCCGTCGCTCGCCCGGTAATCGAGACCGTGGCCGTTGGGTAGAGATACATGGCCAGGCTGCAGCTCATCGCCCAGCTCAAGCTCTGCTTGTGCGTTGCCACGGCGAGTTGTCATGCTCACCATGGGCCTCCACCAGTCGTGCGCGTATTTCGGCCTCAGTCAAAGTACCTTGTCGAGGCGGGAACAAGGGCTGTCTGAGGTGAAAGCCGTTCTTCGGAAACTCCAAATTGAAGAACCTCGCTTCAGCCTTTTCAAATTGGCTGGTGGCGGGCAACACATAGTCCGCCTGCCGCGCCGTTTCGGTCATCGCCACATCGATGACCACGCTGAACTCGAGCGCCCGCAAGGCATGGCGCATGCGGTTGCGGTCGGACACGGAATGAACCGGGTTGCTGCTTTCGATAAACATCGCGCGGAAACGATTCGGATGGTCGGTCAGTATCTCCTCGGGGATCACGTCATCGACCGATTTGGGTCGTTCTAAATCTCGCGCAGGATCACCCGTGTGCGCGCAAAGCCGTGCGACTGGAACGGGTTTTTGCCGAGAAAGACTGACACTTCGGCGTGCTCGAAATCGCCGTGTACGCCTGCACTCATCATCTTGCCTTGCACCCAGGCTTCGCCCGTTTTCTCCTGAGCGAGTGCGTTCGAGCGGTAAACCACGCCCATGGCCTTGATCGTACTATCGGCATAGGTGCCACCGAGGTGGTTGCCCTGGCTGCCACCACCGTTGTAGAGAATGCTGGCACCATCGTGCTTAGCCTTGACCGCCGAGAGCTTTGCGGCGATCTATCGTATCGCGGTGCTCCAGTCGATGTCCTCATAGCTTCCGTCTACTCGCCTGCGTTTTGGGCTGGTGATGCGGTCGGCCCCGTTTTGATAAAAGTCCATGCGCTGTGATTTCTCGCAGACGTAACCCTGTGAGGTGGGATGATCCTTATCGCCCCGTGCCTTTACGATGCGACCACCCTCCGTTTGGACTTCAAGCCCACAATTCAGCGAGCAGATGATGCAAGCTGTTTACTGCCACTCAGCTACTGCCGGTTCGTCCATGTGTCGCCCTTTTTTCTTTCTTATCGAGAAGATCTACACAATAAGATAATGATCGTTATCCTATGTATAATTAGGAGATGTCAACTCACGCACATTACTAAGACACATTACATTCAGCCCATGCGCTATCCCAAGGAACACAAAGATGCATCGCGCCAAAGGCTGATTGAGCTGGGCGGCAGCCATGCGAAGAAGCATGGGTTTAATGAAAGCGGTATGACGTCGCTCGCCGAATCCGCTGGTGTGACGACCGGTGCGCTCTACAAGCACTTTGACGGCAAGGCCGACCTTTTTGCTGCACTGGTCGGGGCTGAGCTCGCGCGTACAGCGCTGATGTACGACACCGTCGATTTGGCGGACGATGCCAGCGTGGCCAATTCGCTCACGGGCTATCTCAGCCTCAAGCATGTCATGCATCCAGAGCAAGGCTGCCCGCTGCCGTCGCTTACGCCGGAAATTGCCCGTGCCGATGAAGCTGTCAAGGCCGCTTACCAAGAAGGGCTGCTCGCCATACACGCCAAAATGGAGTGCCTAACAGGCAGCTCAGAGGAGGCCTGGACACTCATGGCCCAGAACGTCGGCGCGGTGATGCTTGCCCGCGCAATACCCGGTGAGAAACTACAACGAGAAATTTTGTCGGCTCTGCACAAGGCGGGGGAGAAGTTGCTTGCGAACCGTGCCCAGCGAGCGACGAAGTAAGCCTTAAGAGACGGATTTATGCGTGAATATGTTCATCAACAATGCCTGGATACCCTCGACCGCTTCATGGCGGCCCTCAATGCGCACGACGCTGCAGCCATGGACAAGGAAATGCACTTCCCGCATGTACGGCTAGCCAATGATCTGGTCACGGTGTATCCGCAAGCCGGCAGTAATCCTATGGACTTGTTTGTCAGACTCCAAGCCGCTGATGATTGGAAATGGAGCGAGTGGGGTCGCAGGGATTTGGTTCAGTTTTCCGAAGTTAAAGCGCACTACGCGTTGTCCTACACCCGATTTCGCTCGAACGGATCTATCATCGGAGAATACGACTCGCTCTACGTACTGAGCTTGTCCGAAGGACGCTGGGGGGTTCTGGCCCGATCTAGTTTTGGCCCTTGAGGTCTTGAGCAGATTGGTAACTTGCCTCCGGCACTCGCCGGGGAGGTCAATATGTCGATATTGACCTCCCCGGATCAAGCCCACGGTGAAAACGACACCAAGATTGTTCCTTTGATAAATAAAGAGTTCACTGACATCGCTGGCAAGGAAGGAACCATGCTCACAATCGAATATGCTCCCGGTGCTTCTACGCCCAAGCATCGCCATGACGCGCATGTACGAAGATCCGAAGGATATTCATACGGTGTCGAAAAATGCCAGCAAAACAAAGTCCGCCAAGTTCGTCGTATTGATGGTGAAGAACAAGGGAGCAGCCCCGGTACTTCCTGCCAACTAGGATTATTATCGAGCTATGCGTTTAGTCTGAGTCGCCGATCGGCGATGAAATGGGCTTCAAGGTGGCAAGCGCCGCAATTTCAAACTGCCGAAAGGCCTTCAGATTTGCCTTAACGCGCTTAAGAGTCCGTTCCTGATACGACCCGTCTTTGAACAATAGAAAATGGTTTTTCAGCGCACCAACCGGCCTCTAGCCCTGTTCTGGCCGCCGTTGTGTACTGGTCGTTTGTGCATTCAGCGAAACCGGTTTTAAATTTCCTTTTCTACGACGACCCTATCTTGGACGATTGAGGAAAGTCAAGCTCTCCGTCCTAAACATGCTGATCGAAAAGTATGGGATTCCCATCTGGATCAACGATGACAAAGCTTGCCGGACCAGTGGAAGCGGTATCGGCCTCGTTGGTAAAACGCACGCCCTGGGCTTTGAGGGAGCGTTGCAAATCAGGAACGTCAGTGAATTTGGCAAGCTGTTGCCCATTGCCGTCCCAGCCGGGATTGAAGGTGAGCGTGTTCCTTTCGAACATGCCTTGGAAAAGGCCAATAATGTGAGCGCCGTTCTTGAGTATCAACCAATTCTGCGAAGCCTCCCCGGCGATCACGTTGAACCCTAGCTTCTCGTAGAAGGCTTTTGACGCGGAAATGTCTTTCACAGCCAGGCTGATTGAAAAGTTACCGAGTTCCATTTTTGCTTCTTCGTTCAATGGTGAAACCCAGCACGCGCATGCCAAGTCGTAAGGTCGAGGAGAAGAATTCGACGCTTTGTGATTCTGCTCGCAGTTCGCTTTCGGAGCAAGAGTAACTCTCACCAGAGCTTGAAGCCCGCTAATTGCAAAAACGCTGTGTCATAGTGATAGCAATTTCTATCACCATGGCACTCAGGTCAGGCCAATAGCTCGGTCGTGCATTTCAGTGAAATGAGCTTGACGTGGACTCATGCAAAATATCCTAATGAAGCGGCATTCGCCTGATGTTAATTAGCCGACTAAAGACATTACTCAGCCTTGATATTCCCGTCCTTAACAACCTTACTCCAGAGCGCCAACTCCTTACGCAGCAGCGCATCAAGCTCACCAGGCTGATTACTCACCGCCGTCATCCCGAGCTTATTGAAGCGCTCTTTGACATCGGGTTTTTGGAGAATGCCTGCAAGATCCCTTTGTAGCTTTTCCACGATGCTGGTGGGTGTTTTAGCGGGTAGAAAGAATGCAATCCACATGGTGGTGACGTAAGGCACACCTTGCTCGGCAATCGTCTGCAAATCAGGTAGATCCGGATGACGCTTGGCACCGGTCATGCCTAGGGCTTTGACTTTGCCGGCCTTAATATTGGGCAAGGCAAAGTTAAAGGCGTCGAACATCACTTGCAGATGCCCGGCCAGTAAATCCTGCGCCGCAGGCCCCTGGCCTTTATACGGCACGTGGTTCATCTGAATGCCGGTCAGGTTGGAAAAAAACTCTGCTCCGAGATGATAGGTGCTGCCGATGCCGGAGGAGCCATAGGCTAGCTTGCCCGGGTTGGCCTTGGCATATTTGATGAGCTCTTGCACATTGCTGGCCGGGACCGATGGATGCACCACCAGCACATTTTCGATTTGAGCGACCAGGCTCACCGCTGCGAAATCTTTGATGGGGTCGTAGGGTAGTTTGGCGACCAGGGCCGGATTGGCGCTCATGATGCTGCTGGTGCCAAACAAAATCGTGTGGCCATCTGGCGCAGAGCGCGCAACAAATTCGGCACCGATACCGCCAGTGGCGCCGACCTTGTTCTCGACGACGATGGTTTTACCCATCACATCGCCGAGCAAGGGCGCGATGACCCTGGCGGCGATGTCGGTCGGCCCACCCACTGCAAAGGGGACGATCAGCTTGACCGTGTTGCTTGGCTGGGCTTGCGCAGAGATCAGGAGGACGAGGCTAGCCGCGAGTACCGCGATGGCCTTTAGAGCTAGGCGAGGGAAGGCCAGCGAGAACAACACTAAAATTGGAAAGACAGAAGAACGACGGAAATTAAGCAAGATCTTTAACCAATGCAGTACGGGTCTCGGGATTGACGGATGTCGCAGCCACGGTATAGGCGGGAAGGTCAACACCCATATGCAGAGCCACACCATATTTCAAGGCCTCGGCCATGTCTTTGTTGAGGTCAAAGCGCAGGAAATGAACCGCCGAGGTTTTTTCTTCGTTCTCACGCTCGAGATCTTCATCTGCGATGGCATAAACCTTGGCGGCACCTTCGACCTGGATAAACACCTGGCGCTCAATGCCTTTGAGCTGGGTCAGAGCGATGGCACGCTCTTCGGCGTCGGTGTATTCGATCAGCATGGTCGCCTTGAAGTTTCTGCCTTCGGGCAAAAGGGGCAGATAGCTATCCAGCTCATGTTGAATGCCTTCC
Source organism: Betaproteobacteria bacterium (assembly GCA_031361565.1). Classification (GTDB taxonomy): domain Bacteria; phylum Pseudomonadota; class Gammaproteobacteria; order Burkholderiales; family Burkholderiaceae_E; genus JAPOKJ01. Next base: position 11,324 of record JANLRI010000471.1, read on the forward strand.
TCATCGAAAATCTTTTCGATGCGCAGCATTTCTTGAATTTGATAGCGAATGGTCATTTCGTCTTCGAACAGCAACGTGACGTGATCGCCTATGTGAACCGTACGGGTGCGCTTGTGTTCAATGACTTGGCTGCGAAAGGTGGGACGATTCTTGGAATAAGTCTCCAAGGTCCAGAGGGAGTCGCGTGTGATGATGCCCATGATGTTTACCTGTTGAAGCGGTGAAATACGATGTTGAACGCGGGTGATAGAAAGTGAATGGGGTTAACGGCGTTAAAAGGATGGCGCCGCTAAATCGAAGCGGGCAGCCCATAGGCCATGCGCAAAAGGGTGATCGGGTGGGCCATCTCAGCCTTGCCCATCTTGTCCGCTTCGGTCATGCCTTGCTCGATATGGTGTCCGGCCAATTGACAATCGGAGGCGATCCAATTCACCTCGCCATCGGGATGCTCGGACATTTGACGAAACACCGGGCGACCAATTTTCATGGCGGTGGCGTGATATTCTTTTTTCACGCCCCAGGTACCGGCGTGACCCGAACAACGCTCAACCGTATGGACTTCCGTGCCCGGAATCAGAGAGAGCATTTCACGGGTTTTCTGGCCGACGTTTTGAACCCGTAGATGACAGGCCACGTGATACGACAAATTGCCCAGACCTTCTTTGAACTGGGTATCCAAAAGGCAGTCTTTGTTACGGGCGATCAGATATTCGAAGGGATCGAACATGGCCTTTTGTACCGCCTTGACGTCTTCGTCATTCGGGAACATCAAGGGAAGTTCCTGTTTGAACATCAGGCCGCAGGAGGGGATGGGTGCCAGAATGGCATAGCCCGCTCTGGCCAATTTGGCCAATTGGGGAATGTTTTTTTCCTTGAGTTTAGCGACCGAGTCAAGGTCTCCAAGCTCTAGCTTGGGCATTCCGCAGCAGGCCTCTTTCTCCGCCAAGACATGAGGAATTTTGTTGTGCGCCAGCACTTTGACGAGATCGTGGCCAATGCCCGGCTCGTTGTAGTTCACATAGCAGGTTGAAAAAATCGCAACCTTGCCTGGGGTGCGCGGCCCGTCGCGAACAGGATAGGCCGCACCAACTTCATCATGCGAGCGAAACTTCTTACTGGTGAATTCGGGCACCCAGGCGTTTTTGTCGATGCCGAGCTTGTCTTCCATGATCTGGCGCGCCTTGGGCGAGGCATTGACCTTGTTGACGATTTCAACCACGACTGGGATGGACGAGAGCTTTCCGTTGAGATCGGTGTTGGAGAGGATTTTGTCGCGGAATTGCGTGTCCGTACCCTGTTTGAACTGGATCGCCTTGCTACGCAACATGAGGTGCGGGAAATCCACGTTCCAGGGGTGGGGCGGCACGTAGGGGCATTTGGTCATGTAGCACACGTCGCACAAATAACACTGGTCTACCACCTTCCAGTAATCCTTCTTGTCGACGCCGTCGACTTCCATGGTCTTGCTTTCGTCGACCAGGTCAAACAGGGTTGGGAAAGCATTGCACAGGCTTACACAGCGACGGCAGCTATGGCAGATATCGAAGACCCGCTCCATTTCTTTGAGGGCGGAGTCTTGGTTATAAAACTCTGGATTAAGCCAATCGAGAGGGTGCCGTGTAGGGGCTTCTAGTGAGCCTTCTCGGGAACCTGTGGTGAGTACTGACATGGTAGTGTTCTCGAAATTCTGGGACAAAACAAAATGCCGGGGCAAAGTGTAGGAAACAATCTAAAAAGGGGAGCAATGCTCCCCTCTTCAACGCTCAGCAAACAGAGGTTCACCAAGCGTAAGCTTCGTGAGAAGCTAATTAAGCAGCCAAGCTTTCGAGGGCTTTAGCAAACTTGTTAGCGTGTGAGCGCTCGGCCTTCGCCAAAGTCTCAAACCAATCAGCGATTTCTTCGAAGCCTTCTTCGCGAGCGCTTTTAGCCATACCTGGGTACATATCGGTGTACTCGTGGGTTTCGCCAGCAACAGCCGCTTTCAGGTTGTTTGAAGAAGAGCCGATCGGCAGGCCAGTGGCTGGATCGCCCACTTGTGCCAAATAGTCCAGATGGCCGTGTGCATGGCCAGTCTCGCCTTCCGCAGTAGAGCGGAAAAGAGAGGCGACTTCTGTCTGACCTTCAACGTCAGCTTTGTTCGCGAAATACAGGTAACGACGATTTGCTTGGCTTTCGCCAGCAAAGGCGTCTTTCAGGTTTTGGTGGGTCTTGGTGCCTTTTAAGCTGGCCATAAAATTCTCCTAGTTCGAACTTGGAATCTTGCTGCCGAGTTTGGCAGCGAGGAGCGAAAGATACCAAATATTGAAGACACCCTCCAATTGAATAAACAAATTTTGTTAATTGACTAAACCTATTAAACCTTGATTTGTCATTTATACAACATATCTGTCCCGTTGAAACAAGACCCGTCGAGGCTTCACCCGTGGAAGCTTTTCAGATTGAGCCCTCGGCAGGACTCTGAAGCGATCAGGTCGCGACCGGGAACGCCAGGTGCGCGCTCAATCCGCAAGACTCAAAAGGCGGTGCCTCGTCTAGGCTTCTGACCTGATGCGCGTTCAGCTTTAATTCGAGCGAGCCACCATGTCTTTGGGCAATCCGCTCGACAATCGCAAGACCCAACCCGGCACCTTCTTGAACGCCGCGCGCTTCGTCCAGACGCATAAACGGCTTTTTGAGAGACTCCAGTTTTTCAGGCGGCACACCCTGGCCTTGATCACTGATCGTGACCTTAATACTGGCGGATTCTTTGGCATTGCGGGGCTGCAGCCAGGCGTGCATGTGAATGGTGGAGGTATTAGTGCCGAGCGTTTTACCATATCGGCGCGCGTTTTCGAGCAGGTTTCCGACCATACGTTCCAGGTCGGTTGCGTTACCGGTCCAGCGCAGGCCCTGATCAATTTTTGTCGTCAGTATCGCTTGCGGGGCCTGATACAGCGCACCTTGAGAGTCTGCTGCTTCGAGAGAATAGGTCTGCTGGAAACGCGAGGCGACACTCGTTAGTCTTTCCGTGACATCGACAAACTCTTGATTGGTGCTGCGGCCGGCCCGGGCATAGTCCATAAACTGGGCCACAATTTCGTTGATGCGCTCGATGTCTTCAATCATCGCATTGCGCTGATCCTCGGACACCTTGGCCATCTCCACTTCCATACGCAGTCGGGTGAGTGGGGTGCGAATGTCGTGCGATATACCGGCTAGGGCCAGGGTACGATCCGCCTCTAGCTGGCCAAGGTCCCGGGTCATTTGGTTAAAGCGTCGATTGACACTGGCGATTTCGCTGGCCAGGTCTTCACGCAGCGGGGCGGTAGGTCTACCCTGGCCGAGATCGCTTAAGGCATGGGCCAGGTTCGCGAGGGGCTTGTTGACCAAGCGACTCATCACATAGGTGCCCGCAAGCGCAAACAAACCAAGAACGCTCAGTACCGGGAGCAAGGGAAGCTCGGTCTGTCGATCTAATCTTTGTTTGGGCAGGACCAACCAGTAGCGATCTCCTTCAATGGTAAAGCTCACCCACAGGCCCGCAGTGTCATTGACTCTGGTCGCCAAGATGGTGTCGGCCCCCAGCAACCGATGCACTGCATCTTCAATTTTGGACTTATTCGCTAAGGGCAAAGTATGCTGGACTCGATCGGTTTCTTCCAGAGGAAGAATACGTACGCCTTCTTCCTTCTCCAAGATCGAAAGTAATTCTCGACGTTTACTGGGCTGCGCGGTAATCAACGCATTTCGCGTCAGGTTAACGACCGAACCCAGCTCCCAGGCCAGATTTTGTTCAGGCGGAGTAGGGTCGAGTTTGCGTATCAGAAATAAGCCAATGCCCAAGCTCATCGACAGCAAGAGCGCGATAAGCAAAAACGTGCGCCAAAACAGGCTGACTTTCACGCGGACTTTACCCCTGCCTTTACTATCGGTCGACCTACTGACCTTCAGGAATAAAGACGTAACCCACGCCCCAAACGGTCTGCAAGTAGCGCGGTTGGGCCGGGTCGTCTTCAATTAGTTTTCGCAGGCGCGAGATCTGAACATCCAGGCTACGATCAAAGGCGCCGAATTCGCGGCCACGAGCCAATTGCATCAGTTTGTCGCGTGACAAGGGTGAGCGCATGTGTTGAACCAACACTTTGAGCACGCCGAACTCGCCGGTCGTGAGGGTGACGGGTTCGCCGTTTTTTCTGAGGGCGCGCGTCGCCAAATTAAGCTCGAAAGGGCCGAAACTCACTTGCTCAACCTGGCTGCTCGGTGCGCCGGGCAGGGCAGGACTGGGCTGACGGCGCAATACGGCGTGAATTCTCGCCAATAACTCGCGAGGATTAAAGGGCTTCGCAAGATAATCGTCCGCCCCGACTTCTAGGCCGACGATACGATCAATGTCCTCGCCCTTGGCGGTCAACATGATGATCGGGGTTTGGTCGCGAGCGCCACGCAAGCGCCTGACAATCGATAGTCCGTCTTCGCCAGGCATCATCAGGTCCAAGACAATTAAATCGAAGGCGCTCTTTTGTAGCACGCGGTTCATTGATGGCGAGTCGGAGGCCAACGCCACCTCGAACTGGTTTTCGCTTAAGTAGCGATTTAGAAGGTCACGTAGGCGGAGGTCGTCGTCGACCACGAGTATTTTTTTCATCGTCAATCAAGGGTGGTTGTTATGCAACACGGTTGGCCTCACTGTACTTGCCCGCGGAGCTGAATGCAATGCGCGTCGAGCGGATCGTTGCGGTGGGTTACACCCTGTTACACCGCTTACGCAATCGCTCGCTGCAGGAAATTCCGAGCACCTCTACAATGGAGGACATGGGAAAATTTGGCCTCAACACGGTATATAAGCTTGTAAAGAGTGCTGGAGTCGTCGCAGTTTTGAGCGGACTTCAGTTCTTTGCTTCGTCTGTAGCCCATGCTGCGCCTCCCAACGGCCGTATGAATCAGGATGAGCGCCATCGCCTGAGGCAGGAGGTTCGCCAGCATTCTGGTGACTACCCCCGCCCTCCCGTCCATGCAGCACCGCCTGCTAATCCTACCTCTGCTCCGCTGGCCGTGCCTCAAGGTCGGGGACCGCAAGGTGGGCCGCCCCATCCTCAGACTATCCCCCTTTCAGGCCCTCCAGGCGCGGGGGGAAATCCCGGCGAGGGGCGTGTAGTAGGGCCCGCCCCAGGTCGGCTTTCGGAGGATGATCGTCGCGCTCTTCGTCAGCAATTGCGCGAACAACGTATGCAGCGCGAAGCCGTGGGCGGGCAAGGCCCCGCTGAAGGTGCACGTCGACCTTAATCTCGGTCACCGCTTTTGGAGCGTGAGCGGCAGAAGGCGTGCAAGCAAGAGTGGCGAAAATCGAGGACAATTTGGTTGGTAGAAGCCTTGTGCGAGATAATTGCGCCTATGCCAATCTTACCGATCTGTTTCTTGGGAATTTCTTGCGACACCCAAGGAGTTGAAATTTCTGCCGCCTTGTTTGAATTCGACAGCTTGAGCGAGCCCAATGTCTTCGTATCTGCGCGCCAGCACGGGCAGGGCAGTAGCAGTGATGCGGCATTGGCCTTGGTTGATGAGGTCTTGGGCAACCTGTCTCGCTCGGCCGTAATGCCTCTCGGTGCCTTGGAGGCCACGCCGAAATACTGGCTCACTGGGATCGCCTTTAACGCCGGGCCTGGTGGCTTCACGGCTGTGCGCGGTGCTTGTGCGCTGGCGCAAGGCTTGGGTTTTGGCTGGGGTAAATCCGTGGCCGCGATCTCAAGTCTTGAGGCATGGGCAGATTCTGTGGCCCATGAACGAGCCCGCACGATTGCGCCCGGACGAATCGAGGAGATCCTGGTGTTGCTCGACGCTCGCATGGGTGAGCTTTATCTGGGACATTTTCAAGCGACTTCGGGCGACTTCGCTGAAGTGACCTTGAAGCTCCTCGGGGAAGCCGTACTGGCGCCTAAGCTTGTCAATACTTGGATTCGCTCAAATCGCGTTTTACACGCCTCGGTGCCCGATGTTGAGCGCGGCGATCACCCCAAGCTGAGCCATTTCGCGAGTGAGGGTTCGACCAAGGCCTGGTATTGCGGAGACTTTCAAGGTGCTTATCCCAGCCTTTCTAAAGAGCTTGAAGGCGAGGGCTGGTGCGCGCCCGAACTCATGGATTGTGATCGGCCGTGTCTTGCCTCGAAAAGCCTGTTACGTCGGGCCTTCATGCTGCGCGATTACGCCTTTCAATTGCCTTGTGTCGTTGCACCACGTTACGTTCGGAACAAGGTCGCGCTTAACTCCTTCGAGCAGCAAGCGCTACGTGATCAGCATCGAGCCGCAAATCTTTCATTGCGTGCTTGAGTAAGCTGTGGCCTGGAGTCAACCGAAATCCAATTGGGGGATAGGGCATTCTGAGCTCTTGATGCGCGAGAGCGACACAGCCCTCGGCCATATCGTCATGGTCCGCGCAGTGAACTCGTTTGATCTGGAAATGATTTCTGCCATTGAAGCGCAGGCTTATGCCTTTCCCTGGACATTGACAAATTGGGCATAGCGTTCCTCTTGTTTTGATTCGATGCCGTCACCATCTTTGGCTTTGAAAACGGCTTTATCAAAAACAGAATTCGT
>JANLRI010000481.1:0-3043 GCA_031361565.1 Betaproteobacteria bacterium
CACTATCGAAGGCTTTTCGCGCGACACCGTTGATGAGTTTGGGATGCAATCACACCACAAAGCTGCGGCCGCCCAGGCCGCCAAACACTTTGCGAAATCGATTGTTCCAGTGACCGATGACAATGGTGTGCTCATTCTTGATCGCGACGAGACCATTCGCCCGGACACGAGTGTAGACAGTCTTGGCCAACTCAAACCTTCGTTTGAGAAAATGGGGGCGATGGGCTATGACTATGTAGCCTTGCAAAAATATCCTGAAGTCGAGCGTATTCATCATGTGCATCACGCCGGAAACTCCTCCGGCATTGTTGATGGCGCAGCCTTGGTTTTGATTGGTAGCGAAGAAATCGCCAAACGAATGAATCTCAAGCCTCGCGCAAGAGTCTTGGCGACGGCCCTTACGGGTACCGACCCCACCATCATGTTGACAGGCCCGACACCTGCTGCGGAAAAGGCGTTAGCTAAAGCAGGGTTAAAAGTGGAAGATATTGACTTATTTGAGTGCAATGAAGCCTTCGCCTCGGTGGTGCTCCGCTTTATGAAAAAACTGAATATTCCTGCCGAAAAGATCAACGTCAATGGGGGCTCCATTGCCATGGGACACCCCCTTGGAGCAACCGGCGCGATTCTAATCGGTACTTTGCTAGATGAACTCGAGCGACGTAACCTTAAGCGCGGCCTGGCGACGCTTTGTGTTGGGGGCGGAATGGGCATAGCAACGATTATCGAAAGAGTCTAAGGTCTCCGCCAGCAAACTTGACCCTCTTTTCAGGAAAATTCATGGAATACCTCAACTTTGTTAATTCTTTAGCGTCCGAGGGCTTTGCGGAACCCGTTAAGGTGAGCCGTGACCCAAACGGATTTCTCGATTCTCATACTCATCCATTTGAGGCCAAAGCCTTGATTCTCGAGGGTGAAATCAGAATCGTGGTCGCCTCCAACGAGCAAACTTATCGCGCCGGAGACGTGTTTCAGTTAGCAGAGAACACCTCCCATGCGGAATACTATGGCCCGAACGGTGTCACCTACTTAGTCGGCCGCAAGTCCCAAAACTGAACTGGGCGCCAAGTTGGCGCGGAGGGGTGGCTTAATAGACACAATGTAGACACAATGCCACCTTTTATCTAAAGACTGTCATTGATATCGCCGTCTAGGTCTAAGCCTTGGCCGCCCATCTGTAGGCGCTAGGTCTTCTCCTCGGAGGTCGAAATACTCAGACGATGAGCTGGTTCGAGCGCCTTTTGCCCCCCAATTTACTTCAGCCTTCGTCGGCAAAGGCGCAGGCGAAGGGTGGGATTGAGTTATCCGAACGAATATCTAATCCTCAGGTAACACCTAAGATGGCCCCTGCGTCAACAGCTGCGCTACCATCCAAATCGAAACGGGCGTCGCCCCCTACGCTGACAACCTCCAAAAAGATAGTGCCTGGCGAGGGTAAGCCCGAAAACTCCTTAAGGATTTCAACGCAATCAGTGAGCAAGAAAATGAGCGCTCGACTAGAAAAGTTGGCGCTTATCCTGGCGATGCTGATTTGCACCGGTTCAATAATGCTGTGCTTGAACTTTTCCTTGGGGGGAGACCTATTTTCGCTCTATCAAAGCCCTGCCTTAAAAGCGAGCCTGGAAGAGGAGAAAGAAGGTCATTTACTCGTTCAGAAGTTTGCCTTACCATCGCTGCAAAATAGTGGTTCGGCCGAAAATGAGGCACAGATGTTGCTCATCGATGCATCGCTCGGCGCGGAAGTTACCTCGCTTAGATTTGCAAGTTCAAGTCCAAACAGTGTGCAACTTGGTCAAGATTACTCCTTCGAGCTTCTGCGCTTCGGGCACAGAAAGGCGATTGCACTCCCGCCGAATACCCGGGAAATCGAGCTCACGACCAAGAACGGGTTTTTGTCGCGGGCAAGCCTGAGGATTGTTAGCGCGCGCGATTACCATAAGGCACAGACCAATACGCTCATGGTCACGATTGCCGTCCTGTGCGCACAGGCTTTGCTCGCGCTCTTTGCCTGTACGGTCGCCTACTTCGGCCAGCTAAGAGTCATGGGTTGGTTCTCATGGTGGTTGATTTCATTAAGCATGGTGACCTTCATTACTTCGGGTGCTCTGGGCGTGCTGATTGACAATCATCTCGCCGCGAAAATCGAACTACACTTGATTGGTACTGCTGCCTCTATTTTCGGCCTAGCCACTTTGAGACTAGAACGGGCGTTTTCCGGCCGCAACACCACGGCAGCGCTCGCGTGGCGCCGTTGGTTTGGGTATTGGCTAAGCACCTTCGGACTCATCAGCGCGGCCTATCCTCATCCCTTTGTGATCGGACTCATCTGGGCTTCTGGCGTAGCCTATTGCCTGGCCGCCAGTATCAAACATTTGAGGCTGGTAAAGAAATCCGATCACAAACTCCTCGCCCTCACAAGTGCAGCCGCCTGGGCGATCGGCATGATCACCATCCTGGGTGAAATCTCGCCTTGGTTTGGAGCTTTTTTTATCAACACCGGATTCAACTATCTCTTTCCCACGCTGTATAGCGCAGCGTTTACGACCTACGCGATGTCGCGCGCGCTAGGACTAGAGCGAGCGAGCCGCCGCAACGCCCAGAAGATTGCGGAGGCAAGCCTGAAACATGTGGCCGATGTCGTCGAAAATACACCGGTCGCGATGCTCTCGGCAAATTACAAGGGCAGGCTTATTCACGCTAACGTGCAAGCGCGTGAAATTTGGCCTGGGCTGGACTGGAGCATGACCCGCAATCTCATGCTTGATGACCTCGTTGGAGCCCAATATGCTGACCTACTTTCTGGGGCGTTCCATTCCAAGAAATCAGTCGATGCCGTCGTGACCTTGCCCCAGGGCGAACACCGCCCGAAGGAGATCATTTGCCAACTCAAAATATTTAGAACCGCTACCACGATTGAATTGACGCTGATCAACATCACCGATCAGGAACGGATGACCCGCGTTCTGGAAAACCAGGTAAGCACGGACCCTTTGACACGACTGCTCAATCGCCGTTGTATTGATCAGCACCTGCGTGCTCTTCA
>JANLRI010000514.1:0-2022 GCA_031361565.1 Betaproteobacteria bacterium
GACTATCAGAATGAGTCGACGCTGCATTGCGTCTACCCTCTTCCCATGCACAACTTCTGATTAAGCACATTAGCTGATTAAGGCTAACTTCATACTTTGCACGGCGCACAGAATTTGTTCGAGCAGCAAAGTCGAAGCGCCAATCCAAAAGGGCGTTACGAGGTCAAACTGTGTCACTATGGTGTCTGGGAGACAGTTGTTGTTGACGACTTCTTCGGCGTTCTCCGGAAGTTTGACGGCAACCCCAGCGATATCGCTCGCAGCGTCCCCTTTCAGCAAAAATACTTTGCCATCGGCGGTTCGCACATTACCCTCAAGCAACGCGGAAAGAAAAGCGGGCAATTGAGCGTCAGCGGAGGCGATTAAGGGTGCCAAGGAGGCAAGCCGGGCATCGCCCTCGCCGACAGACACCGCCAACGCCTGCTCATTGGTCAAGGCCGAAACTGACATGCTTACAAGGCAGGCAAGTGCTGCCAACCAGGAGCGGAGAACGGAGAGGCTCATTGCAAATCAATCTTCAAATAAAAAGGGCGGCCTTAATACAAGGCCGCCCGTGTAGCGGACCAGAATCGAAGCCACAAATATCGCAAGTGGCCTCGGCTCACACCAGAATATTACTTCTTCTCTGGCTCGTCTTTCTTCTTGTCGTTACCTTCGATGTATGGGCTCCAAGGATTGGCACGGACCGGACCCTTGGTTTTCCAAACTACGTTGAACTGACCATCAGCCTTGATTTCGCCGATAAACACTGGCTTATGTAGATGATGATTCTTAAGATCCATCGTAGAAGTAAAGCCACCGGGTGCAGTGAATGTTTGTCCGGCCATCGCCGCAATCACTTTGTCAGTGTCTGTGCTCTTGGCTTTCTCAACCGCTTGTTTCCACATATAGATGCCGATGTAGGTGGCTTCCATTGGATCGTTGGTCAATGGCTTGTCTTTGTGTCCTGGCAGGCCCTTAGCTTTCGAATAGGCAGCCCACTTCTTAGTGAACTCCGTGTTGGCTGGGTTCTTCAAGCTCATGAAATAGTTCCATGCTGCGAGGTGGCCCACCAGAGGCTTGGTATCAACACCACGCAACTCTTCCTCGCCCACTGAGAAAGCAACCACTGGAACGTCGGTCGCCTTCAGTCCTTGATTACCGAGTTCTTTGTAGAAAGGAACGTTAGAGTCGCCATTGATCGTGGAGATCACGGCCGTTTTCTTTCCTTCAGCGGCGAACTTCTTAATTTTTCCGATGATGGTTTTATAAAAGCTATGACCGAATGGTGTGTACTCTTCCATGATGTCGCCTTCGGCAACACCCTTGCTCTTCAAAAAAGAGCGCAGAATCTTGTTAGTCGTACGAGGGTAGACATAGTCGGTACCGAGCAAGACCCAACGCTTAGCAGCGCCACCTTCTTTACTCATCAGGTATTCAACTGCGGGTATCGCTTGTTGATTGGGTGCTGCGCCAGTGTAGAAAACGTTTTTGGAAAGCTCTTCACCTTCATACTGCACCGGGTAGAACAGTAGACCGTTGAGCTCTTCGAACACAGGCAAAACTGATTTACGAGAAACAGAAGTCCAGCAACCGAAAGTCACCGCAACTTTGTCCTGACCAACTAATTGTTTAGCTTTTTCAGCAAACAATGGCCAGTTCGAAGCTGGATCAACGACAACCGGCTCGAGTTTTTTGCCGAGTACGCCGCCTTTAGCGTTGATCTCATCAATTGCCATCAGGGCTACGTCTTTCAGGACGGTTTCTGAAATGGCCATCGTGCCAGACAGAGAATGCAAAACACCCACTTTAATGGTGCTTTGCGCATAAGAAAGATTCACGGCTCCGGCCATCGCTACCGCGGCGGTCAAAGTCTTAAGTGCGAAACGACGTTTCATGTGTACTCCAGGCAATTAGGTTTAATAAAGAATTCATCTTCAGGCTTCACTTCGTGTTTTAAGACCTCTTGTAGTCCGCCTTCGTTACCACTGTTGCAAGGTCTGTGCCAGCCTTGCACCAAGAAGCGGCTCGCCATTTTTTGGT
>JANLRI010000543.1:0-3424 GCA_031361565.1 Betaproteobacteria bacterium
ATCAAAGCCGTCATTGAATATGCCTTTATGAAGGCGGTGGATCGCCCCATGACCTTGTATTGGGGAGGCCGTCGCCCTCAGGATCTTTACATGCATCAGTTGTGCTTGCAGTGGGCTGCACAGCATCCCGGCTTCAACTACGTGCCCGTGATTTCCGATGCTTTGTCCGAGGATGCCTGGGCGGGCAGAAGCGGCTTCGTTCACAAGGCCGTGATGGCCGATTTTCCAGATATGAGTGCTTATCAGGTGTACGCCTGTGGTGCACCCATTGTGGTGGACTCGGCGCACAAAGAGTTTGTGGAATTTTGTGCTTTACCGGGTGATGAGTTTTATGCGGACTCATTTGTCACGACCGCGGACACTGCCAAGCTACATACTTAATCAGTGCTTGCTAGTGTGGAACGCCACACTAGAGCCCGAGAACTCAAACTGTTCAAGCTTCTTCACCGAGGTAGGCGGCCCGCACCCGTGGGTCAGTCAGCATGTCCTTAGCGTCGCCACTCATGGTGATTAGGCCAGAATCCATCACATAAGCGCGATTGGCTGCTTGCAAGGCTAGGCGGGCGTTTTGCTCGACCAACAAAATGGTGGTGCCTTGCGCTGAGACATTGCGGATCACTTCAAAGATCTTGTCCACCATGATTGGCGATAGACCCATCGAGGGTTCGTCTAACAGCAATAGTTTCGGCTGGGACATCAAGGCCCGAGCCATCGCTAACATTTGCTGCTCCCCGCCTGACATTGTTCCAGCCAATTGCAGCGCTCGTTCTTTGAGGCGAGGAAAGATCGCAAACATCTTGTCGATGTCACTGGCAATGCCTGCCTTGTCATTACGCAAATAGGCGCCCATTTGCAAGTTCTCAACAATCGTCATGCGAGCAAACACGCCGCGTCCCTCTGGCACCATGGCCAGGCCTTTGCCGACCAAATGAAAAGAGCTCAGTCCTCGAATACTGCTGCCCATGTAGCTCACGTCGCCTGCCGCCCAACCTAGCGAGCCGGTGATGGCCTTTAAGGTTGTTGTCTTACCGGCCCCGTTAGCACCGATCAAGGCCACCAGTTCGCCCTGGTTGACCTCGAGATCGACGCCTTTGACGGCTTGAATACCGCCATAGGAGACTCTCAGCCCCTCAACTTTAAGTACGCTTTTTTCGCTCATGATTAATGACCTCCCGCACCCAGATAAGCCTCAATCACCGCCTTGTCCTTTTGGACGTCAGAGGGTAGGCCTTGGGCAATGACCTTGCCGTAATCAAGCACCGTCATTTGATCGCACAAGCCCATCACCAGTTTTACATCATGCTCAATGAGCAGAATGGTTTTGCCGTCCTTGCGAATGCTCTCCAGGAGCCCGCGCAAGGCTAACTTTTCGGTGGCATTCATGCCGGCGGCCGGCTCATCGAGCGCGAGTAGTTTAGGATCGGTGGCTAAGGCTCGCGCGATCTCGAGGCGGCGCTGATCTCCGTAGCAGAGCGTTCTCGCCTGGTAGTTGGCGAACTTGGCCACACCTACATACTCAAGTAGTTCGCGCGCACGTTGGCGAATCTGCAACTCTTCTCTCTTCTCGCTGGGGGTTTTAAAAATTGCACCGAAAATGCCCGCCTTGGTGCGGACATGGCGCCCGACCATGACGTTCTCAAGCGCGGTCATTTCCCCAAACAAGCGAATATTTTGAAAGGTACGCGCGATGCCCGCTTGCGCAACTTCATGCACGGCGGTGGGTTTGTAGGGCTGGCCCGCTAAGACAAAGCTACCGGAGTCTGGGGTATAAAGCCCGGTAATGACGTTAAAGAAGGTGGTCTTACCCGCGCCGTTGGGTCCGATCAATCCGTAAATGTGACCTTCAAGGATATCGAGACCAACGTCGGCAAGTGCTTGAAGACCTCCGAAGCGTTTGTTCACGCCGGTCACTTTGAGAAGAGTTTTTTGACTCATGCTGTGCGTTCCCGTTCTTATTTTGCGGAGGTCGATGGAGTCGCAGCGACATCCGTTAGGCTGGCAAGCGAGCTTGCTTTGTCGCCATGTTTTGGGGCCGGCCAAAGTCCCTCGGGTTTGCGTAGCATGATGATCACCATGGCCAAACCGAACAGAAGCATGCGTAACGCCTCTGGAGCGACCAATTCCACGCCAAAGATTGCTTCTTGCGCAGCCTTGTCAAAATAGCGCAATCCTTCCGGAATCAGGTACAAAATGATGGCGCCCAAGATGACGCCGGGGATGTGACCCATGCCCCCTAAAACCACCATGGCGATGATCACCACCGACTCCATCAGCACAAAGCTCTCTGGAGAAATAAAGCCCTGGAAGGCGGCAAACATGGCGCCTGAGACACCACCGAAGGAGGCACCCATGGCAAAGGCCAGCAGTTTTGTATTGCGAGTATTGATGCCCATGGCTTTGGCGGCGATTTCGTCCTCGCGAATAGCCATCCAAGCGCGACCGACGCGCGAATCTTGTAAGCGAATATTCACGATGATAATGAAAACCGCGAGAAGCAGAAACAGATAATAATAAAGTTGGGTTTGACTAAACGTGAATCCGAAAATTTCAAAGGGCTTGGCAAAGTCGATGGGGCCGATCGAAATCGAGTCTATCTTTGTGATGCCTTGAGGGCCATTGGTAATATTGACGGGTGAATTGAGATTGTTCATGAAGATGCGAACAATTTCCCCAAAACCCAAGGTCACAATAGCCAAGTAGTCTCCCCGCAAACGCAAGGTTGGCGCACCTAAAAGTACCCCAAAAAACGCGGCTAAACCGGCGCTCAGGGGAATGATGAACCAAATGCTGGTGTGCATCCCGTTCGGAAAGGTTTGCGCGATCCACTCAAAATTTTCGGCGAGATGCGGCGAGGAGAGTAGGGCGTACACATACGCTCCGACCGCATAAAAGGCCACATAGCCGAGATCGAGAAGTCCGGCATAACCCACCACGATATTGAGTCCCAGCGCCAACATGACGTAGAGCAGGGCCATGGCTAAGAGCCTTACCGGGCCATTGCCATACTGAGCCGCAAAGATCGGTAAAAGGAGGAGGGCGAGCGCCAAAGCGGCCAGTGCAAAATACGCGGCCTTGGGCTTGCTTGAAAAATTTGGGAGAAGTGATTTCATGTCGGACCTTTATCGTTAAGCACGGTCGGCGACACGTTCGCCCATGATGCCCGAAGGCTTAAACACCAGCACAATAATCAACACCACGAAGGCGAAAATATCCTGATAGTTACTACCTAAAAATCCGCCTGTGATATCTCCGATGTACCCGGCCGCAAGACTCTCGATCACCCCGAGGAGTAGGCCTCCAACCATAGCCCCAGCCAGGTTGCCAATACCGCCAAGAACGGCCGCAGTGAAAGCCTTCAGGCCCGGCATAAAACCCATTGTGAATTGCACAATGTTGTAGTTCATCGCCACCAGCACGCCGGCGA
>JANLRI010000568.1:0-3908 GCA_031361565.1 Betaproteobacteria bacterium
GGTTCGTCGTGGCATCACGCGGCTGATAGGCCTTCATGGCGTTGAAGTCGCCTGTATCGGCTACTACAACAGTCATGGATTTCAATTTTTCTAGAGCGTTCATCGTCCGTTCCTGATCAGTCTTACGGTACCCAGAAGGGCAATGAGCATGAGGATTCCAAAAGCGATTGCACTCCAGAGCGCGAAGGGCAATCCTAGCCAAGGAACATTGGCCTGATCACAACTAGCATTGGCTTTGAACAGCCACGGCAAGAGCTTATCAAGACTCAGCGTCATAATGACCCGGTCGGCAAACGTGAGGTCGCAAGATGCAGAGCCAGAAGCCACGAAATGTTGATGCAAGGCGGCCCAGAGACCACCCACAACAAGAACTTCAGTGATCAAGGCCAAGCCCACGCCGAGTCTCAGCTTAGGATTGCGCGCCATCACAACCCGCGAAGCCACCAAAAACAAGACTCCGGCTAACAGGTAAATCAAGCGCTGAAACGTACACCAGGCACATGGCTTCATTTCGAAACCGTGCTGAAGCACGAGCGCAAGGCCTACCACGGCGAAGCAAGCAAACCCTGCCCAGAAAAAAGCGCGACCAATTCCGACGGAGCGACGTGATGCGAAATTTAAACTCATACTGCTAATGATACGCACTCAGTGATACTGCACATAGACAATCCACGACAGCGTCCTCAATGGGCGAGCCGAGCCTTCATGCAGAGGCCGGCACTTTACCCAATCAGGTCAGCATGTCGTTCCAAATATTTTTGGCCCACGCATTGGCGTAAACACCTTCCAAGGCATTCGCCTCAGTAGACAATCCAGTTGCCCCTGGCACCACTTCCATGGTTTTCTTCTCCGGCACATAACGATGCACGGAAGCCACGTGAACCACGTTGCTGTTGTCAATAAAGCTGTAACAGGTGTTGGCCATCATGGAAGGCGCGGGGGCGCGGCCGTTGAGCGTTTCGACAATCGCGGCGGCCGCAGTCTTGCCATGTTGGTTGGCCATATGGCCAGACTTGGGCATGAGAGCTGCAGACAGCGTTGCATCACCCAGGACGTGAATGCCTTGCGCCGTGGTTGATTCCATCGTGATCCAGTCGACGGCACACCAGCGGTTGTTCGCATTCACCAGTCCGGCCTTACGAGCGATCTGACCCGCCGACATTTGCGGCAGAACATTGAGCACCTCTGCTTTCACTTTATCGCCCAGCTCGGTCGTGACCGTCATGCCGCTAGCGTCCAGTTCAGTGACCTTGCTATTCGGGCGGTAATCGATCATGCCTTTATAAGTCTCATTGAAGGCCTTTTTAAATAGGCCGGCCTTGGAGACGATGTCTGGATTGGCATCCAGAATAATAATTTTGGAGCGAGGCTTATTTGTCTTGAAATAGTAGGCAATCTGACAGGCACGCTCATAGGGGCCAGGAGGGCAGCGGTAGGGTGCCGTCGGAATACTGAGGACATAGACACCGCCGTCTGGCATGGCTTCGAGCTGGGCGCGTAATGCCAAGGTTTCTGGCCCCGCCTTCCAAGCAGACAAGACCTTTTTTTGAGCTTCGGCGTCGAACCCTTGAATCGTGCCGTAGTCAAAATCCACACCAGGCGAAACGATGATGTGATCGAAACTTTGATCGGCCAATTTGTTAAAGGAGGCACGGCGTTTGGCAGCATCAATCCCCAACACTTCATCGTTCGCTACGATCACCCCGTTACGGCGCAGGCCTTCATAGCTCACGGTAATGTCGGCCATGCTGCGGCTTCCCCCCAAGACCAAATTGGACATGGGGCAGGATACAAACTCGCGCTGACGGTCAACAAGCATCACCTCGAGGCCGGGACCGCCCCAGAGCTTGAGATATTTTGCCGCCGTTGCCCCGCCAAAGCCGGCGCCCACCACCAACACCCGCCCCAACTTCTTGGCTGAAGCCACTGGTTCTGGTGCGTTGGTCGCACAAGCGACCAAACCACCCAGCGCGGAGAGCGCACTCGCAGCAGCTAGGCCCTGGCCAAAGCGACGACGAGACACATTCAAAGATGAAGAACTAAAACTGTTACTCATTGCAGCCTCCTTATTTTGTGCCGGATTGAACTTTGGGCTGTTTCGAAAAATAATTGGCCAGCGCGAGCACTTGCTCATCGCTATACCCCTTGGCGATCTGATGCATGATCGTGGCGCTCTTTTTCCCATCTTTGAAGGCGCGCAACTGCTCAACGATGTAGTCGGCCTTCTGCCCGGCAAGCTGAAACGCACCAGGAACACTGGTCGCGCCATTCGTGCCATGACAATTCGCGCAATTGCTTGCAAGGTATCGAATATTGTCTGGAGGGCTCTGGGCGAGGACGGGTATCGTCACCGTCGCGCCGGTCATCAGTGCCGCGCACAAGACAAACCTTGAGAGAGCGCTTTGCGGCTCAACATCTCGCGCAAATAAATTTAGGCTCCCCGTTTTCAAGCCTCGATTTCTTTTCATCATTTGAGTCTCCAACAAAAATCTCTCACTAAAAAGAGCATAACCCAAAACCCTCAAGACTGCGATTTTGGCGAATCCGAACAGGCGGCAAATGTGCTCGAATCGGGATGAATCCGCCTCGCCACTCGGTCGACAATGGCTATACTGATCGATATTACTTTAGTACTCAATGGCGTTGACCCATGCAAAAACTTTACATCGGAAACAAGAACTACTCGTCCTGGTCGATGCGGCCTTGGGTACTGATGGCCAATGCTGGCATTGCTTTCGAGGAAGTGCTGCTACGCTTTGACAGCATGGACACCGGCTCAAACTTCAAAAACGCCATTACCCAACTCTCACCGGTAGGCAAGGTGCCCGTGTTGGTGGACGACGGGTTTGCAGTGTGGGACACCTTGGCCATTGCAGAGTACTTAGCAGAGAAATATCCGGAAAAGTCACTGTGGCCTCCGGAGAAACAAGCCCGAGCTAGAGCGCGCTGCATTTGCGCTGAAATGCACAGTGGGTTTTCTGCCCTGCGGGCTGCCGCCACGATGAATATTGAGGCCTATCTACCCGAGGTTGGCGCATTGCTATTGCGGGACAATGCCGCCGTTCGAAGCGATGTGAGCCGAATTGAAAGCCTGTGGGGCGAGTTACTCAAGGAGCACGCTGGTCCTTTCCTGTTCGGCCGACAATTCACCATTGCCGATGCCTATTACGCACCGGTGTGCATGCGCTTCAAAAGCTATGCTCTGACTAAGCGCGGCGATATCAACGAATACATTGCGTCCGTGAGTCAAGCGCCGGGGGTCGCCAAATGGATTGCGGATGCCCTGGTCGAAAACGATTTCCGGGATTTTGAGGAACCGTATCGGCTACACCGCTAGGGCAAAACGAGTGCTCCTAAAAACGCCGCGCGCCTAATCCGCACGCAGGCATGCACTCAGGCTGGTGCGCAAAAAAAAAGCCCCGGTCAAGGGGCTTTTTTCATTCTAAACCACGATTACGCGGGTTCAACTTCGATATTCTCTTCACCCTCGCCTTCGCTTGGAGGTGGGGGAATATCGCCTTCTGTGAAACTTAGCGCAACCTGGTCTTTCTCGTCCATATCCACGGTCACTTTACCGCCGCGCACCAGCTTACCAAATAGAAGTTCGTCGGCCAAGGCCTTGCGAATCACATCCTGGATAAGGCGCTGCATAGGCCGCGCACCCATGAGGGGATCAAAACCATTCTTGGCGAGGTGCTTGCGCAAGGCATCGGTAAAGATGACTTCCACTTTCTTCTCATGCAACTGCTCTTCCAACTGCATCAAGAACTTATCGACGACCCGCATGATGATGACTTCATCCAGTGCACCGAAGCTAATGGTGGCATCGAGACGGTTACGGAACTCTGGCGGAAAGGGTCGCTTGAGCTGTCCCATT
This sequence comes from Betaproteobacteria bacterium, assembly GCA_031361565.1. Classification (GTDB taxonomy): domain Bacteria; phylum Pseudomonadota; class Gammaproteobacteria; order Burkholderiales; family Burkholderiaceae_E; genus JAPOKJ01. Next base: position 3,878 of record JANLRI010000568.1, read on the forward strand.
TCGTCGGCGGCCTGGTTTTTGTCCGGGAAGG
>JANLRI010000600.1:0-4695 GCA_031361565.1 Betaproteobacteria bacterium
AGACGATGATCTGCCAGCGACAGCGATACCTCAACCCCGTCGCGCCAAGCACGGAGCATGTCGCCGCGATCCACTTCATCGAGGACGCCGCCTGAAGCACTCAAGAATAGGGCGCCTGGTGCGTCAGCGTATCCCATCCTGCGCGGAGGCAGGCTGGGCACCGCATCAAACTGGTTGCAAATTTGATGCGGCTGCCTGATAAAGAAGAGCGCGCTTGCATCGCAATAACGCGGCATGCCCAATACATAAGCGCCGGTGACACTGGGCGTCGGGCGGAACCGATAACTTTGCCTCACTCTTGCAGAGAAGATGGCGGTCATCGCGCCGCCTAGTGAGTGACCTACCACATATTGCGGCAAGTCTCCCGCGGGATCGAGTGCGGCCACCGCGTCGCACACCTCCATAAAACCCTGCGCGACCGCATTGTAGAAACCACGATGGAAGGCAAGGGGTTCGGCCCCTGATCCCATCGCGGCGCGGATCTTCAACACCTTCAAATCAGTGATGAGATCGTCCGTCGATGCCGTCGTGCCGCGAAAGGCAATAAAGACAACATTGTTGAGGCGGATCACTACAGCCACCAATTCGCGGCGAACGATGACGCGAATTTGGGCGTTGTCCATCGACAGCAGCGACTCCAGAACAGACACCGCAACACCCAGGGAATACAGGCGCTGATAGACGTCACAGGGAATGAGTTTCGCACGACTTGGATCGCGCAATTCGAAGCCGGGAATCTCGTGGTATGCCGCCTCGCTCATGATGGAGGCCACGAAGCATTTTTCCCAGGTAAACGACGGGTCCTTCCAGTCCGTGATCTGCACGGCGATATTCACCGCCTGACGGAAACGTCGCTCAAACTCTTGATCTTTCATTGCAGTCTCCTACCAAGCATTGATCGCGTCGCTCATAAGAATCCGTCTGATTATTCTACGACTTTAAGGAAAAACATGCATTGGTATCGGTTGATGCCCGCTAGTTTCAGAGCACGGCCTATTTCCGGCGGCGCCGCGTGATCCATTCTTGCGCCACATCGCCCATCGGAGTGCTCGGTTCTATGGGATCACAGTGCCAGTCAAAGTTCTTCATTTGCGATGATTAGTTTTGATCTGCATCAACGGAATCAGACCACTCTCGCGTGAAGCAACATAGTAACGCTGACCAAACCTGTAAACCGACGCAAAGGCATTCGGATCTGCACTTGCGACGGAGGACAACTCAATGCGAAAGCCATTAATGCGTAACGCCCTGGGCCGGTCTTCGCTAAAGCTCGTGAAAGTTCTAAAAGTTCGATTGCTGTAAACAATTACAAACGCTTTGCCAGGCTTTAGACCCAGTTGCGTTTCCGGGCGGGCGACCCGCCCGCTAGTTGCAGGCGGCGCGCGATCAGATGCTCGCACTTGCATGCGATAAGCTTCCTCCATGTCCTCGTACCAGGTACCGACAAACTCCTTTACAACCAAATCCGTGATTGGGTGAGGCGATCCCAATGCAAAAAGTTCACCAAACGATTGGGCGTGCTGGTCGCGGACGTCTTGTGAGAAAGCGGCTGTCGCTGGCTGTAGCAGGGCGAGTAGCAGGGCGAGGCGGCGCAGGACAATGTAGCTGGTGCGGACGGACTTCATGAGGCCTGAAGAGGCTGAGAAAAAAATCGGATTCCGAGAGCACATTCGTGGCGGGCCAGCATATTTGCGTGGATTGAGCTCATCGCCGTAGTGTCGCCGAATTGAGATCGATTTTCAAGCTCAAATTACTTGCTTGCTCAACATCTAGGACCGACTTTGCCAAAGGGCAAGATCACTTGCGCAGGCAAGCACCTCCAATACGGCGGGTCGCTTTCAAAAGCGCTATTAGACTTTGCGAGATTTTAGGTTGGACTTTATCAAGCGCTATCGGCCGAGCCAAGTTTGCACACAATCTTCTTTGCACAAACTTGGCGAATCTCGGTATTTCAAGGCTATAAGGTTCATAGTAATGTTAGGACTCGCAACGGCTCACTAAGCGATAGACTACATTGATGAAGGCCAGAATTCACCATATTCTAGGTGAAGCGCTTGCTCTAGAGCAAGAAGAGCGTTCAGCACTTGAGCTCGCCCTCCTCGAAAGCCTAGATGAAGCCAGCACGGATGGTGACGTGACGCCCGCGTGGAGTGCCGAAATTCGGGTACGAAAAGCGCAACTTCGGGCTGGCACAACAAAGGCCATTCCCTGGGCTGAAGCCAAGGCTAGACTCCTCGCTCTGTGACTGAATACATAGTTGAGCTTGCTCCGGAGGCTGAGGAAGACATCCAGCGCCTTCGCTTGGTACGAAGAGCACAGTGTCGCGTCAGCAGAGAACTGGCGAGCTAATAAATCAGTAAAAAACACAGCGCTTAGACCCACTCATTGCACCTTGCACACTTCGGTCGTCGCAATCACCGCTTAGCTCACCGGAACTGCTGGCCTCGGACCTTCTCAAGTCCTTCGCCAAAGCTCAAGCCGGAAAAGATATTTACAGTAAACCCCACTACTTCATCGGGCTTGTCCAACAACCGGTTCAGATCGTGGTTCGTTTCGCTCTCACGAGGGAGTCTCCATGAAGTACCGGCTGTACAAGCTTGGGCAATACCTACGGGGGTAGACCGCGTACTACGGCATCAGCCAATACTACCGGCCCATTCCCGATCTGGAGGACTGGATTCGAAGGCGTATCCGTATGTGTTACTGGAAACAGTGGCGCTGGCCGCGCACGAAGATCAAGAACTTGGTTGCCCTCGGGGTCGATCTCGTCACCGCCATCAAGCACGGGGTTAGGAGCCACGGCTACTGGCACATGGCGAGAACCCCAGGCATGCAATAAGCCCTCAACAACGCGTGGTTGAAAGCACAAGGACTGGTCAGCATCAAACACCTGTGGAGCAAAGCACAGGGCTACGCGGCAAAGAAAGGAGCGTAACTTCGTCAGCGAGCAAACTCGTTGAACCGCCCACTGCGGACCCGTGGGTGGTGTGGGGGCTGGAGGTTAGAGACCTTCGGCTACCCGATTAAGTTTCACTGGCGACTACCAACGCAATTGCTCTGCCTCTAAACCCATCGCCAGCGCTACATTTTCCAACGTGGCCTTCCTCGGCGACTTGGCACGCTCCATTTGAGCATAGGCAGCCTGAGAAATACCCATCCGCAGGGCCACCTCTGCTTGCGTGAGGCCAAGATGCTCGCGCCAAGCAGCCATCGCAGACACACCTCGTTCAAACGAAAGATTAACGACCTCATTGGGTACGCTACCTTGCGAGAAACTAGCCTTCATTTTTCGAAAATCGGCGTAGGGCATCACCACGAACGCTGGCTTACCATTCGCTCCGACGATAACTTGGAATTCAGTACGTGCGTTCATCGCGCTTCTTGACCTCTTCAATTGACACTACTTGTACCTTGCCTTCGAAATTAAAGAAAACCCTAAATCGACCCACCCTCAACCGATATTAGTAATCATGATTGGTGAGTTTCTTAAAATTCTTCGACTTCGAGAAGCCTGGCAACTCTTCCGTCACTGACTTTCGAATTTCGTCAGAATCGTCAGTTTCGAGCTTTCTCAATTGACGAAGTGCTTTGGTTTTCCAAGTAATTTTATTCACAACAGAATAATAAGCCTTTAATACTTATTGTCAAGAACCGTTTTTGGTGAAGTTTGAGCCGCCCTAGATCTTTGCAAACACGGGTGATTCTGTGAAATTTAACGAATATTGTCAGCGTACACGGGCAGAATGAGCAAGGCAAGGGCGTGCTCAAGAAGTCATTGAAGCCTGCAGCGATGTTTGAGCTGCTGGCGACCATGGAGCCGTGCAAGATTGGGATGGAAGCCTGCTCGGGCGCTCACGATACGGCTCGTCGCCTGAGAGCCATGGGCCACGACGCTCGCATCATCGCCCCAAAGTACGTTGTGAAGTTTCGCCAGAAGCAAAAGAACGACGCCAACGATGCCGAGGCGATTCTAGAGACTTTGCCCCACCGCACCACGCGCTTTGTGCCGATCAAGAGCGTTGATCAACAGGCCGTTCTTTGCCTGCACCGGATTCGCGCTGCACAGATTCGTGCCCGCACCAGCCTGATCAATGAGATGCGGGGCCTGCTCACTGAGTTTGGTGTCGTGATGCTTAAGGGCCGCTACAACTTCCAGGATGGTGTGGCTTTCGCAATCGATCAACCCGAAGTGCCTGAGCTGGCTCGCCAACTCATGGTTGATCTGCGTTCGAAGCTACGTGGCTTCAATGAGGACATTTTGAGCTTAGATCGCAGGATCTCTGCTCAAATCCGCCTCAGCGACGCCATGCAACGTGTCCACCAGATTCTAGGTGTCGGCGAGATCACGGCCAGCGCCGTGGTCGCCACCGTGGGCAACGCGACGGATTTCAAGAACGGTCGCCAATTCGCGGCCTGGCTTGGCCTCGTCCCCAAGCAGTTCTCAACTGGAGGCCATACCAAAATGGGTCGAATCACCAAACAAGGCGATCAATATCTTCGAACCCTGCTCGTTCACGGCGCACGCACGGTCCTCATGAATGCCGCCAATCGACCAGGAAGAATCAACCAGTGGGTAACCCAACTCATCGCACGAAGGGGCTTTAACAAGGCCTGTATCGCGATGGCCGCCAAAAACGCCAGGATCATCTGGGCGGTGCTGGCGCGAGGTCAAGCCTACCGGCCTGATCACATTGT
>JANLRI010000607.1:0-5837 GCA_031361565.1 Betaproteobacteria bacterium
CGAAGCAGGCTCGGTGACGATTCAGCAGGATGCGAAGTTTTACTCTGGATTATTTGATGGAGCGGAAGTGGCTCGTTTAGAACTTGGCGCGAAGCGACTGGCCTACGTTCATTTGATCAAAGGCCAGCTGATCGTGAATGGTCAGACCCTGCAGGCGGGCGACGCCTTAATGATGAAGGACGAGGCAAGCCTGTCTTTGAACTCGGGTCAGGACGCGGAGGTGCTCGTTTTTGATCTTCCCGAATAAGTCAGTGTTTCAAAAAATAAACGAAAAATAAATGGAAAATTAATGAATCAAAAATCAATCAAGGTGGTGGTGGCCTATCACTCTGGCTATGGTCACACCAAGAAAATCGCTGACGCCGTAGCGGCAGGAGTGCGCTCGGTACAAGCCGCTCAAGCCGTCTCTATCGATGTGTCTACTTTGAAGGACAGCGATTGGGAGGAGATGGGTCGTGCCCAGGCGATTGTTTTTGGTGCGCCCACTTACATGGGAGGCGCGAGCGCACCCTTCAAGGCCTTTGCCGATGCGAGTGCAAAGGTTTGGTTTACCCAAGGGTGGAAGGACAAGATTGCAGGCGGATTTACATGCTCCCTCAACATGAGCGGCGATAAGCTCTCAACCTTAAATTACTTTAATGTCCTGGCGATGCAGCATTCAATGATCTGGGTAGGTACCGGCCTGCCGGCTTGCGCCAAACCGGGTGATCCGAATGGTTTGAATCGCTTGGGCTCGAGCGTGGGTGTGATGGCCCAAGCGGATAATCTTCCTCCTGAGCAAAGCCCGCCTCAGGGTGATGTCGATACTGGTTTTTCTTATGGTGCTCGCATCGCAGGATTCGCCCAAAAACTAGGGATGCCCTGACCAACCGCACTAGCCTTGGCGAGCCCAAAAAATCGCAGGCATGTCTGAGCAGAAGAAAAAAAAGCCCGGCATGTGCCGAGCTTTTAAAATGACCTAGGAGTTCAAAACACACTAACCGGACTGCGCTACCGCTTCCACGTGATAGCGCCGTCCATAGATCGAACTTTATAGACCGTTCGTCGGTCCGGCCAGGACGTTTTTCACGTTTTTGCGGATTGCAGTATCTGAAGGAGCAATTGTGCGAACTCCACGAAGCCTTCGCCATGTGATGCGGCGGTGAGCCACTTCGGGCGGTCCTGTCCCATCTCCTTGATAAAGGGTTGGATATTGGCCACCGCAACTGAGATCGGGAAAAGTGAAAACATTGAGCGGTCGTTCGGTGCGTCGCCGATGAATGCCCAGCGTTCCTGGGCCTGCTCGGTTGCGAGACACCGCACGTCCTTTAAATATTTGAGCGCCATCGGGCCCTTGTCGAAGTGGCCGTGCCAAGCATTGATATGGACGGTGCTGTTGCGTGCTTGAAAGCCTTCGTTCCGCAAGGCTTGAATAGCTTCCTGGACCATCACCATGGGTACCCTCGGAATGTCTTCGCAGTAGTCGATGGCGACATCGACTTGACGCAAGATGTTATCGCTAGCAAAGCGCAGCAGAGGGTAGCTTAAGAGGATCCTCTCACAGGCCGTCATCAGCCGCTTGCGCTCGTCGACCACTCTAGCTGGGGAGTCAAAAAACACGACTTTCAGGGGCGCTGGTGTGACAGGAAGCAAGGATTTGAGGCCTAAGTTTGCGTTTCTCGTTGTAGTCCCACGATGAAGATAAACACCACCACTTTCCGCGATGACTGCCTCGACCGGCCATTGCGATAGCATCATGTGCGCCCACCCGTAGGATCGGCCCGTGACGGGAACCACCGCAATGCCCGCTTCGCGCAATTGCCACAGTGTCGAAAAAGTGAGAGCACTCAGTTTGCCGTCTTTTGTGAGAGTGTCGTCGACATCGGTGAAAACGCCCTCAATCCCCTGTAAATCGCTGGCTTGGACAAGCGGAGGAAGTTTAGAGGCGTTCACGGCAGGCTTACGAGGTCGCGTTGGACGAAGGTGAACGAAGCGTGGCGGCAAGGGCCAAGTCCGCAATTTGATCTGCTTCTTTGATATCCGCTTCTTTGATAGGCTTCAAACCCGCGTCTACTCCGCGGCGATCATCAAACACAAACAGGCTGCCGCGCCAATGATCGGTGCCGACCTCTTCAAAGTAGCGCAAAATGCCTCCCTCAAGCTGACTGATATTTTCGTAGCCTTGTGCCGCCATGTATAAGGCGGATTTCTCACACCGAATTCCGCCGGTGCAAAAACTCACGATACGTTCTTTTTTGAGAGTCTCGCCTTGTTCAGCAATCCAGGCCGGCAGATCGCTAAATTTTTGAATATCAGGGTCAAGTGCCTGCTCGAACGTGCCCTGTGCGACTTCAAAATCATTGCGCGTGTCGAGCAGCTTGACGGGCAGACCTTGATCATCATGGCCTTGGTCCAACCAGCGTTTTAGGGTGGTGGGCGAGATGCTCTGCGCGCGCTGTTGCCCTGGGCGAATGCCGTCTTTCTTAAAAGTGACAATCTCGGGCTTGATCTTGACCTTCCAGCGTTTGAAAGACTGGGTGACTGAATGGCTTTCCTTCCAGTCAAGACCAGCCAAACGAGAATCCCGTTCCAGTTCTTTTTGCAGTGCTTCGAATGGCTCGCGCGTGCAGCATATAAAACTGTTGATGCCTTCGTCGGCAAGCAGTACCGTTCCTTTTAGTTGAAACTGTTCACCCCAAGCCTCGAACCGAGCCTTGAGCACGGGCAATTCCTGGAGGTCGACAAAACGATAAGTGGCGAGATTGAGAAACATGGGACCGCATTATAAGAGTCCAGTTCAGGAGACTAGTAAAATGCGGCGATGAACTTCGTGCATTTAAGAGTCCACAGCGAATACTCCGTCACCGATTCCATCGTCCGCCTGGATGGTTTGGTGGATGCCGCTCTTAAATATTGCCAGCCAGCGGTAGCGGTTACTGACTTATGTAACACTTTTGGTTGGATCAAGTTTTACAAAGCGGCGCGCGGCAAGGGGATCAAGCCTATTCTAGGCGTTGATATTCAGATCACCAATCCGAAAGAGCGTGATCGTCCGTTTAAGGCCTTGCTCCTCGCTAAGAATCGTACGGGTTACCTGAGGCTCTGCGAATTGCTGAGCCGGGCCTGGATCGAGAATGAGTACCGAGGTCGTGGTGAGTTTTTGATAGAGTGGTTTGACCAAGGCGATGTCGCGGGCAACTTGGGCTTGATCGTGCTGTCCGGGGCGGCCGATGGTGATGTCGGGCAAAGCTTGAATTCAGGCCGTGAAGCGGCAGCGGAAGCCTTGGCGCAATCTTGGCTGAAGCGTTTTCCTGGGGCCTATTTCCTTGAAATTCAGCGTGCGGGTCGTGATCAGGACGAACGGCACGTCCGCCAGGCCGCAAAGCTTGCTGCCAAGTTGGGCATTCCCCTGGTGGCGACGCATCCAGTGCAGTTTCTTGCGCATGAAGAATTTCGTGCGCACGAAGCGCGTGTTTGTATTGCTGAAGGTGAGATTCTCGCCAATCCCCGGCGCAATAAGCGCTTTAGTGATCAGCAGTATTTCAAGACTCAGGAGGAGATGATTCAGCTCTTCGCAGATTTACCTCAGTCGATTGAAAACGCTGTGCGCATCGCTGAAATGTGCAGTGTCAGTATGACCTTAGGTAAGGCCTTCTTGCCCGACTTTCCGACCCCTGAGGGACAGCCCTTAGACGCCTATATGCGCACGCTGTCAGAGCAGGGCTTGCAGGAGCGCATGCTTAAAATATTTCCTGACCCAAGCGTGCGCGAGTCTCACCAGGCGTTCTATCAGGCACGGCTTTCTTTTGAGTGCGACACCATTGTCGAGATGGGGTTCTCGGGCTATTTTCTGATTGTTGCGGACTTTATCAATTGGGCTAAGAAAAACGAAGTTCCAGTCGGACCTGGGCGTGGCTCGGGTGCAGGTTCTTTGGTGGCGTTTTCCTTAGGCATTACCGATCTAGACCCGATTCCCTACGCCTTGCTCTTCGAGCGCTTTTTGAATCCTGAGCGGGTTTCGATGCCCGACTTCGATATCGATTTCTGTCAAGACAATCGCTATAAAGTGATTGACTATGTGCGCCAGCGTTACGGCGCACAGGCCGTTTCGCAAATTGCCACCTTTGGCACCATGGCCTCCAAGGCGGTGATTCGAGACGCCGGTCGGGTACTCGATATGGGCTATAACTTTTGCGATCAACTCTCGAAGCTCATTCCGGTCGTGCAGAACAAACCACTGTCACTGGAGAAGGCACGTGAGCAAGAACCTCTTCTCAAAGAGCGCGAAGAAAATGAGGACGAAGTGCGAGAGCTCTTGGCCCTGGCCGGACCCCTCGAGGACTTAATTCGAAATGTGGGGATGCATGCCGGCGGTGTGTTGATTGCGCCGGGCAAGCTGACTGATTTTTGCCCGCTGTACAAGCAACCCGGGGCTGACTCTACCGTTGTGAGCCAGTATGACAAAGACGACGTGGAGGCGGTAGGCCTGGTGAAGTTCGACTTCCTGGGTTTACGCAACTTGACGATCATTGATTTAGCGGTTCGATATATCGCCAAGCGCCATCCTGAATTAGGTCTGGATTTACAAACCCTTAAGTTCGACGACCCGGCCGCCTATCAAGTGCTGCGCGATGCCAACACCAATGCCATTTTCCAGGTGGAAAGCGACGGCATGAAGAAGCTTCTGAAGAAGCTTCAGCCGGACCGTTTCGAGGACATCATCGCGGTGCTGGCTTTGTACCGACCCGGGCCTCTGGGCTCAGGCATGGTTGACGACTTTATTTTGCGAAAAAAAGGTCAGCAAAAAATTGACTATTTTCATCCTGATCTCCAGAAAACACTCGAGCCGACTTATGGCGTGATCGTGTACCAGGAGCAGGTGATGCAGATTGCCCAAACCATCGGCGGCTATACGCTCGGTGGTGCCGATTTACTGCGCCGTGCGATGGGTAAGAAAAATGCCGCCGAGATGGCTCAGCACCGCAGCATTTTTGTAGAGGGTGCCCAGAAAAAAGCCTACAGCGAGGCGCTTGCGAATCAGCTCTTTGACTTGATGGCGATGTTCGCCGAGTATGGCTTCAATAAGTCGCACACGGCGGCCTATGCGGTGGTGACCTATCACACCGCCTGGTTGAAGGCTCACTACCCAGCCGAGTTTATGGCGGCGACCTTGTCGGCCGATATGGACGATACCGACAAGGTACAGCTCTTTGTCGCGGATTCCAAGACAAATGGGGTGCGCGTGTTGGGGCCCGATGTGAATCATTCCCAATACTTTTTCGAGCCGGTCGACGTTCCCGGAGTGAAAGCGTCATTTCGCTATGGCCTAGGGGCTGTCAAGGGTTGCGGCCAAAATGCGGTACTCAATATTATTCAAGCCCGTGAGCAGGCCCCCTTTAAAGATTTGTTCGATTTTTGTGCGCGCATCGACCGCAAGCAGGTGAATCGTCGTGCCATTGAAGCACTAGTACGTTCTGGCGCGTTCGATGGCATTGATGCCAATCGAGGCAAACTTCTGGCCAACGTCGGGCGCGCCATGGACTCGGCGGATGCACAATTGGCCTCGATTAACCAAGTCAGTTTGTTCGGTGAGGACGATCCGTCTTCAGGCTCGGCGCCGCAATGGATCGAAGCGGCCCCATGGATTGAGCGCCAGCGTTTGCAAGAGGAAAAACAGGCGCTTGGCTTTTACCTGAGCGGACATCTCTTTTCGGAGCATGAGAAAGAAGTACGCCGCTTTGCAAGAACGAGACTCAAAGACGTTGCGCCCGGTCAGCAACTGGTGTGGATCGCGGGCATCGTGGCCTCTTTGCGCACTCAGATGACACGACGCGGCAAGATGCTGGTGGTGATGCTGG
>JANLRI010000630.1:0-2295 GCA_031361565.1 Betaproteobacteria bacterium
GTCCAGGCCCAGAACTTTTCTAAAATCCATGCGGCCTGTCCTGAAGGTGAATCGGCCAGGCCATAACCTAAGGTTTGGGGGCGGGTAGCCTGCTGTTTGGAGTAGCCCGAGTCCCAGTCAACGTAGTACTTGGATCGGGCCAAGGCATCAAGCTCTTCCGGTGTAAGGTTGTCTTTGCTCAGGGGGCGTGATCCCATCGCAAGCGTAATGTGAATGCCTCTGCAATGAGCGCTGTCGGATACGCCGATTGCACGAGTGACGGCGGAACCCCAGTCACCGCCTTGTGCGAAGTATTCCGAGTACCCCAAGCGAGCCATCAACAGCCCCCAGGTTTTGGCGATACGCTCCACCCCCCAACCCACTTCCCGCGGTTTGTCAGAAAAACCAAAGCCGGGTAAGGAAGGGCAGATCACGTGGAAGGCATCGCTCGCTGCGCCACCGTGTGCCGTGGGATTGACCAGGGGTTCAATCACCTTTTGAAACTCCACGATAGAACCCGGCCAGCCGTGAGTGATCAGAAGTGCCCGTGCATTAGGATGCGCTGAGCGCTGATGAATAAAGTGAATGTTGAGCCCGTCAATTTCTGTGGTGAACTGCGCGAAGCGATTCAACAAGCTTTCGCGTGCGCGCCAGTCGTAGTTCTCAGCCCAGTAGTGGCAAACGTCCTTCACCCAGGAGAGCGGCGCTCCCTGGCTCCAATCTCCCACGAGCTCTTGATCCGGCCAGCGCGTCGCGCGAAGGCGAGCCTTTAAGTCGACAAGTACTTCTTCGTGTATCGCTATCTTGAAGGGTTTGATTGAAGTCATGATGCTGGCCTCTTGGGGTAGGAGGGGGCTGTGGTGGGGTGTATTGGTCTCAAGGATGTCTTGGGTAGGCGATCCAGTGTAGCCTAGGCAATCTCGACTTGCTTGGGTGAGATGGGCGTGATTCCCGGGAGTATGGGAGCCAAAAGAAATCTGAGCTGTACTGTACTGAGTTCTGATACTACCCATCCACCGGCCGAGCCGGTGTCTTAAGAATCTTTTGATAAAACGCAAGGTTCAACCATCGTCCAAATTTGAAGCCCGCCTCGCGTACCGTGCCCGAATGTTCAAATCCAAACTTCTCATGCAGCGCGATGCTGGCTTGATTGCTGGCATCAATGCCGCCTACCATCACATGTACATCGCGAGCCTCGGCTTCTTTGATGATCGCCTCAAGCAAGACCGCACCCAGTCCTTTGCCACGATGGTCCTTCTGAATGTAGATTGAATGTTCGACCGTGTACTTGTAAGCGGGGAAGGCACGAAAAGTGCCATAGCTTGCGAAGCCCAGTAGCTCACCCGTATCGCTTTCCAGTCCGATCAGCGGGAAGTTGTTTTGGTGTTTGGTGGCGAACCAGGGCGCCATGCTTTCAATCGCTCTGGGCTTGTAATCGTACAGTGCGGTCGAGTTGGCAATTGCGTCGTTGAAAATATCAAGAATCGCTAACCTGTGCTTTTGTTCTTCGCAATCAATTTTGCGCATGGGGGCCTTTGGATGTGGGCGGCTTATCGACATACCCGTAGGCCAAATTAGTGCGCCCCTCGCCAAACTTGGCATAGCGTACTTTGGCGTGGCTGATGGCATCGTCGCTCAAGGCCTGTCTTTGCTTGGCATCGAAACCGTAAAGTCGCGCATTGTTCTCGCCAAAAATCAGATTTTTCACCTTGCCATCGGCCGCACCGAGTGGCGCGAGGCCATGAGTGCGTTGCAGCTCCTCAGGAATTTCCAGGCGACGAAGGGCCTCGATTTGCCACTGCGGCGCGCCGGTCCAAATGGCGTCCGTGCCCCAACACACATGATCCGCACCCATGCCCTTGATGAGCTGGCCCATCATCACTGCGCTCAAGCGAGGCTCGGCGATCGTGCTTTGCGCAAACAACTGACCGACATCGGCGTACACATTGCTCACGCCGAACTTGCCAGGAATCTCGGCCAGATCGGTCACCCATTCCACACGTCCAGTGCGCTCGAATTGCGCCCAGGCTGCACCCGAATTGCCGCCGCCGCCAAAGCGATAGCCGCCGTGATAGATAATGAAATTAAGTTGAGGCCAATCCTTGGCGGCTCTGCCGACGTCGCTAACATCGCAGTGGCTGACCAGATGGGGGAACTGTTGTTCCAGGGCAGGCGGGAACAAGCCTTTGTGAATGCATACATTCTTCAACCCTGCCTTGGCAAATTTTTCGTAAGCGGGGTAAACCAACTTCTCATCATCTAAGCGCCAAGGGTGTTTAGAGAGATTCTTATGGGTGTTGTCACCAATCGTATAGC
>JANLRI010000635.1:0-12374 GCA_031361565.1 Betaproteobacteria bacterium
TGCCCTTGGGACTTAAGCGCCTCAAAAGCCTCGTTCATGGCCGGCGAAGTGGACCCATAATAGATCACCCCAAATTTCGTGGGCGACCCATTGGCATTCGCTTGTATTCGTTTAGGTGCTGGCACGTAGCGCTTAGCCGTCTCAAATTTTTGCAACAACCGGTGCACGTTATAAAGATAGTCCGGTCCGGCTTCGGAGTACTGAGCGTAGGCATTACGCGTGGTTCCACGGGTGAAATAGCTTCCTTTATCGGGATGGGTTCCAGGATAGGTTCGGTAGGGAATGCCGTCGCCATCCACATCTTTATAGCGACCAAAGTCGCGTCCTTCATCGAGCATCGCCGCGGTCATGACTTTGCCCCGGTCGTAGCGTGCTTGATCATCCCAGGCGAGTGGCTCACACAGCCTTTGATTCATGCCAATGTCCAGATCGGTCATCACGAATACTGGTGTTTGCAAGCGATCCGCAAGGTCAAGCGCTTGGGCGGAATGCTCGAAGCACTCTTTCGGGTCCTCGGGAAAAAGCAGCACATGCTTGGTGTCGCCATGGCTGGCGTAGGCGCAGGCAATCACATCGGCCTGCTGGGTACGGGTCGGCATCCCAGTCGAGGGACCGCCACGCTGCACATTGATGATGGTGACCGGAATCTCGGCAAAGTAAGCGAGGCCAATAAACTCCGTCATCAAGGAAATGCCGGGGCCAGAGGTTGAAGTAAACGCGCGTGCGCCATTCCAACCCGCACCGACCACCATCCCAATGGAGGCCAGTTCATCCTCAGCTTGAACGATGGCGTACTTGTGCTCGCCCGTTGCAGCGTCCACCCGATACTTGGCGCAATGGCTCATGAAGGCTTCAGCGACCGAGGACGAAGGGGTAATGGGGTACCACGCGCAGACCGTGGCACCGCCATACACCGCACCCAGGGCTGCGGCATTATTACCTTCCATAAAGATCTTGCTACCGACCGCGTTGGCCGCTTTTAACTGCAGGCCAATGGGCTTGTAGTTTCCCATAGCAAAATCACGCCCCAGGTGAAGCGCCTTGAGGTTGGAATCGATCAAGCGCTCCTTGCCCTTGTATTGCTCGGCGAAAAGCTTTTCGATCGAGGGGACATCCATGCTCAGCAGCCAGGATAGCGCCCCTAGGTACAAAATATTCTTGAACAGTTGGCGCTGTCGCGGGTCCGCATAGGTGACATTGCAAATCTCAGTGAGCGGCACACCGATGACTGTAATGTCCTCACGAAAGGCCGAATCAGGCATGGGCTTACTACTGTCATAAAGCAAGTAACCACCGCTTTCCAACTCGCGCACATCGGCATTCCAGGTTTGCGGATTCATGGCGACCATCATGTCGATGCCACCGCGACGACCCAAATAACCTGCTTCGCTGATGCGCACTTCGTACCAGGTGGGCAGCCCTTGAATATTGGATGGGAAAATATTGCGCGGACTCACCGGCACCCCCATCCGCAAAATAGCGCGGGCAAACAATTCATTGGCCGAGGCCGAGCCCGAGCCGTTGACGTTAGCGAATTTGATGACGAAGTCGTTGGTCGCCGCCAGTGCCGGAACGCTGCCTGCACGAAACACTGCCTTCGGGGCAGCGACCGGGTTTTGAGGGGCGTTCATTAAGCGGCCCTCCGTGCATCTTCACCTGCTTTATGGGCAGCACTGGCCGCGGCCAAGGCATTCTGCCGAACATAGCCGACACCGTTATCACGGCTGCGCGGACCGGCATGACTCATCTCAATAAGCATCTTCTGCATATCCCAAGCTCCGGTCGGGCAGCGCTCGGCACAGAGGCCGCAATGCAAACATACATCCTCGTCTTTCACCATTACACGCCCGGTCTTAAGACTTTCTGAAATATAAAGACTCTGCGCGAGGTTGAGCGCAGGGGCCTTCAATCGGCCGCGTAACTCTTCTTCCTCGCCATTGGCGGTAAAGGTAATGCAATCGGTCGGACAAATATCCATGCAGGCATCGCATTCAATGCAGGCATCTTTCGAGAACACGGTCTGCACATCGCAGTTCAGGCAGCGCTGGGCTTCCTTGAAGGCTTGAGCAGCGCTAAAGCCGAGCTCTACTTCTATCTTGATGGACTTCAGCGCAATCTCGGCTTTTTCCCAGGGCACGATATTGCGCAAATCGTTGGAGATATCGTTGTCGTAGCTCCACTCATGAATACCCATTTTTTGCGACAAGGTGGTCACACCTGGGTCGGGACGCAACTTGATATCTTCGCCACTTAGTTGACGGTCGATTGAGACAGCGGCTTCATGGCCATGGGCGACCGCCCAAATAATGTTCTTGGGACCAAACGCCGCATCTCCGCCGAAAAATATTTTCGGGTGACTACTCCGTAAAGTGACGGCATCGACGACGGGCATGCCCCATTCGTCGAACTCCAAACCAATGTCGCGCTCGATCCAGGGGAAGGAATTTTCCTGACCAATGGCGAGCAACACATCGGTACATTCAACATACTCAGGTGGTTCGCCAGTAGGCACCATTTTGCGTTTGCCCTTGGCATCGATCTCCGGTTTAACCTTGTCGAAAGTCATACCCACCAACTTGCCTTCCCTGTGCTCGAAGGTTCGGGGCACCATGTAATTCAGGATAGGAATGCCTTCATGCTGAGCGTCTTCCTTCTCCCAAGGCGAGGCTTTCATTTCATCGAAGCCGGAGCGCACGATGACTTTGACTTCGTCGCCACCCAGACGTCGCGAGGATCGGCAGCAATCCATGGCGGTATTGCCACCGCCGAGCACGATCACTTTGGAACCGATTTTTTCAATATGCCCGAAGGACACGGACGACAACCAGTCGATACCGATGTGAATATTGGCCGCGGCTTCGCGACGACCAGGAATTTCCAGATCACGGCCGCGCGGCGCGCCGCAGCCGACGAAAATTGCGTCGTAGCCTTCGTCGATCACCGCTTTCAGCGATTCAATCCTTTGTCCGGAGCGAAACTCTGCGCCCAGATCAAGCGCATAGCCAACCTCTTCGTCAATGACCGATTCAGGCAAACGGAAACGAGGGATTTGCGAGCGAATGAAACCACCGGCTTTTTTCTCGCCATCGAACACCACCACCTCGTAGCCCAAAGGCGCTAGGTCTCGCGCCACTGTAAGGGAAGCAGGTCCAGCGCCGATACAGGCAATGCGTTTGCCATTCTTCTTGCCAGAGGGTTTAGGCATCAAATGGTCGACCGAACCCTTAAGGTCCGCAGTTACCCGCTTTAAACGACAAATTGCGACTGGTTCAGGATGCGAGCTTTCCTGGATACCAATATTGTTTTGCTCGACTCGTTCGCGCCGACAAGCGGGCTCACAAGGACGGTCACAGGTGCGGCCTAAAATACCTGGAAACACATTAGATTTCCAGTTCACCATGTAGGCGTCCGCATAACGGCCACCAGCAATCATGCGAATGTATTCGGGAACTGGGGTATGCGCCGGGCAGGCCCATTGGCAATCTACGACCTTATGGAAATAGGTCGGAGCAGTGATATCAGTGGCGTTCAAACAAACCCTCCTCTTACATTGCTTCCTAGGGAGTCACGGAAATATGCGACCGGTTGGTCGGGAATTGTGTCTCCTCAATAGGGGCCCTGGTCCGCTCGATGGGCGATTTTTAGGACTTTGGCAACGTGTTGTAGCAGTCTACGACAGTAGTGTAGGGGGGCTGAGGAAGTTTTGCAAAAAGATGGAATTCTAAGCTCGCTGGAGACTGCTTGGCGTTTTGCGGTCATTCGGTGCTCCACGGGCACCTTACGGCTTACAACAGGCGCACATAGCCTTACCAGGAATAGGTAATCGTCGAAAAAAGCCCGCGCGCAAGACCTCCAGTACCTCCTTCAGCGACGGAATAATCGCGATTAAGCGAATACTCGACCACGAACTTAACCCCGTCGACAACCCATTCACCTACAGTCAAAGTGGTTCGGCTTTTCGGCAGAAAGCCTACTCTGGTGGGAACCGTTTCAATCAATTGAGTCACTCCTGCCAAATCGCGCGTTCGGGAGTAACCGAGGGCCAAGAAAGTGCCCTGTCCGCCAATTGATTCGATCCACGGATTCCAATTGAGCTGGTAACCCAGGGAGAGCTGCCAGGACGCGGGCCTTATTCTCACGGCTCGGCCAGCGTCGTCTCGAAAGGCCGCAGTTTTTGTCGCGCCATTCCATTCCGCAACAATCGATGCAGCGCCTAAGGTCATCTTGGCGTTAAGGCCGACGCCAGGAACACGATCAAATTGACTCACGAATGATCGATACTCGGTCTCCAAAAATCGACTATCAAAGACTGAACTGTTGTAGTCCAGGTTGAGGTCCAGGGTCCAGGGACAAAGGCCTCCACCTCGCAACTGATCGTAATTACGGCCACAATTTCCATTGGCTCGATAGCCCAATCGTGCCACTACGTTGCTGTTGAAATTCCGATTGGGGACTCCTGTGTCACTACTATCGTAAAAATAGATACTGCCGTAGTAAGGTGGCAGCTTAGGCGGCGGAAAACTTAACCCCGGTGGTTTTGGCCGCGATGGCACAGGCTTGTAACCGACCCACGACTCCGCCAACGAACTGACCAGGGGGTTGAACAATACGGGTTCGACGCGAGGCGCAACCACTGGTACAGGAGTGCGAGTCAAAGGCGGTGTCGGGAAGCCGAAACCAAGGCCAATCGCCGCCTTTCTCGTTTCGAAGCCATCAATCGTCAAGGGATTATCCACCGTCAGGACGTCCGCCCGGTGAACCCCAGTCGAGATACCAAAAGGCAAGGTCATGATTCCCGCGCGTAGGTACAGTGGGAAGCGCGTTACATCGCCAATCGTGACATAGGCACGATCTAAATTGACACGATCAACGCCCGTGAAATACCCCTTGTTCGTTTGCAAGAGGGTGCTTCCCTTGCCACTGTCGTAACCGACAATAAAGCTGCCCGTCACCCAGGGGCTGACTTGAATTTCAAGATCGATCTCAGCGGTGTTAAACTTGAGTCCATGCTTAGAAGGGCCAGCGAATTCGTTACTCCGACCCACCAGCAATTCGATCGCCCCACCCAAGACGACGGCTTCATTGATTTTCGAACCCGTCTTAGCCATCGACTCTTGAATGATCTGCCGAGTTGCGCGCTCTTGAGCAGTCTTGGACATCTCTAATTCTTTAACACGCCGCTCAAGGGCTTGATCGCTCTCAACCATCGGTGTTTGAGGATCGACTTTCTCGGCCGAAGAGGGGGGTAATGGAACGACCCCCGTCGGGCGATCTGGTTTCTGTGTTTCTAAGGCTTTCAGTCGATTTGCCAGTTCGCGATTTTCAGCCTGCAATTCCTTCACGGCGCGTTTCAAATCCGCTAGTTCGTCGTCGGCAGCCTGGACTGTCGTGACCAGAAAAAAAAGCGAACTGCCCAACATCAAGGCTGCCGATGGGTAGCCAAGGCGTGGTCGGCAACCCACGCCGACTCCAGTCGCCAAGGAAGAACTGAATTTAGAGGACTGTTGCTTTGCACTCATATTCACGAGATCCCAGGTGAGATGACTCTAATGACGAAACGCTTCAGCAGGTTCGAGGCGTGCAGCCCGTGATGCCGGATAAATACCGGATAGCAGACCAATCACTCCTCCTACCAAAGGTGCCAGAAAAGGGGCTGCAGGGTCGAGCACGGGCGTCCAGGTCTGGTGAGCCGAAACGCCAATCACAATAAGGACACCAATACTCGCACCGATAATTCCACCAATGATCCCCATGGAAGCGCTTTCAATGAGAAACTGAGCGGCGATATGCTTTCGCGTCGCACCAATCGCTCGCCGCAGACCGATCTCTCCGGTGCGCTCCATCACCCCGACTAGGGTGATATTCGCGATGCCCAGCGCTCCAACGATCAAGGAAAGCCCACCAAGCAAAAGAAACATGACGTTGAGATCGGTTTGAACTTCGTCACGCACCCGCTTCGGTTCCAAGGGAACCTGCACACGAAGGGTCCGGGGATCGTCGGGCCGGAGCGCGACACTGGCTTGGCTGGCAATGAGGTAGGCGGCGCCAATTTTCGTTTCTACAACAACCGTGCTCGGCCCCAACAATCCGAAATATCGCCGAGCGGTACCCTCTGGAATGATGACCGCACCAAGCAACTCTGGCTTGCGCACCACTTCGCGCAAGATCCCGACCACCATGTAGAGCTGATCTCCAATCGAAATCGCGGGGAGTCTTTCAAGCCGAGAAATACCAAGTCGCTGGGCTGCGTCGGGTCCCAACACCGCAACACGGTCGGCTCGTTCCGAATGCGCTAAATCGGGGAAGCGTCCAGACTCCAAATCGGCCCTTACGGCACGGAACAAATCCGCTGAAGCCGCATGCACCGCCAGCTTGAACGCACTTGGATTCATCGGATCCCTGACCGATGAGGAGCTCACCAATGCATTGCCGACATCAACGTCGCTCATAGCGCCAGCGGCCACTACGCCGTTGAGCCGCTGCAAGCGAGCCGGGGCGTCCCACGGAATAGCCCGCGGGTCAACGATTCCAGAAGCCGCCCCAGGTCGAGCGTTTATGAAAAGCTCAGTCGCCGCAAGCTGGTCAAACTGGCTGATGATCCGATTTCCCGCAGTGCGGGTCAATCCCATCGTTGCTACTAGCGCCGACATGCCAATGATCACACCTAAAACGGTAAGGGCCATGCGCCCTGGCCTCGCAAACATTCCTGCAATCGCTTCGTTGAGCAAATCTCGAAAGGTGATACCCGAAGCTGACACCTTACGATTGACCTCCACACCCACTTTAGGGTTCACCGGGGCGCCGTCAGCAACCGGCTGCTCGCTCAGTCTTCCATCGATAATACGAACCCGGCGAGAGGCACGACTCGCGACACTTTCGTCGTGGGTCACAACGGCCAGGGTGAGTCCATCCCTATTGAGCTCAGCAAAGAAGTCGAGAATGGAAGCGGAGGTCGTCGAATCGAGATTTCCCGTGGGTTCATCACATAAAAGGAGGCTGGGGGAACCAATCAGCGCGCGTGCAATCGCAACCCTTTGCCTTTCCCCTCCCGACAGTTTCATCGGTAGAAAATCCGCGCGATGAGCAAGCCCGACTCGCTTGATCGCCGACAATGCACGTTCACGTCGCCCCCGAAAGGATTGCTGTCGATACACCTCCGCTAACATGACGTTTTCCAAAACGGTGCGGTAAGGCAAAAGATGAAATGACTGAAAAACAAAACCAATCCGCTGGCTACGCAATCCTGCTCGCTCATTGTCACTCAGCTTCGTCGTATCGATGCCGTCGACTAGGAAGGTGCCACTACTCGGACTATCCAGACAACCAATAATATTTAAGAGGGTCGACTTGCCTGCGCCGGACGGGCCAGTAATGGCCAGCCAGTCGCCCTGCTCCATTGATAGGTCAATGTCCACCAGAGCGTGTACTTTCGGTTCGGTGCCAAATGTTCTTCCAATCTTCCTGAGCTCTAGCACTTTGTGAGGTGCTTCGCGGGTTGCGGCATTCATTTTGCAGTGCTTACATTTTTTTCTGGCAACTTCGGTAGTGCGACTTCGGAGCTAGCTTTCTCATTGGTCGCTGGTGTCTGCGCAGACGTGGATTTTGATGGGCTATCTAATGCCTTTGGATTGTTATAACCAACAACAACAAGCTCGCCCGGTTCTAGTTTGCCTCCGATAGGTACCACTTCTACATAACCATCGGCCGCCAATCCCGGTGTCACCGACACAAATTCGAGTGCGTTGTTTCGGCTAGCCTGGACTCGCGAGGTGCCATCCGTCGCAAGTGACAAGGCACTATTGGGCACAGCAGTGACCGGGCCCTGAGTCGACTTAATCGGAATCGTCACCCGCACTGGAAACCCCTCAATACGCACCGGTGTCGGGTCGACCTTTATCTCGACATAGAAATGCACGCCATCGACCCCGCGAGTCCCAGGCGTACTGGCCACAAATTGAACAACGCCCTTTGCCTTAACCCCTAGGGCTTGCTCGTCAATAGTGACGGGCATGCCCAGCTTCACAAGTGGCGCGGCTTCGAGCGTAAGTGACGAGTCCACTGAAAGTTGATTGTTGGTCACCGTGAGAACCGTGCCGGTTGCAGGATTACCGACAGCAACCTTAAGCTCCTCAACTCGCACAGGAAGTGATCGAACAAACACCAGCTCATCGACGGGAACTTGAACCCCGCTTTTTCGACGCGCGAGTTCAAGTTCCGCGGCCAGTTGGTTGGCTCGAACGCTCGCCTGCTTAGCCTCAAGCTCGGCGAGCTTTAAAGCATCGCTCGCGGCACGAACAATTCGCTCACCTTCAAGGTTTGCGGATCGTTCAGCGATGAGCGCCGATGTTTCGGCCGTTTCGCTTTGTTGCAGCCTCTCCCCAACCCCTTTAACCGCGCGATCAGCAGCCAGCACGGCCACCTGACCCGCAATTTTCGTGCGGAGCGCTGCTGCACGGGCGACTTCGAGTTTCGCATTGGCGGCGGCGCGCGCGGTATCTGGCTGACGCGGGTCCAACTCTATAAACGCCCGATCCGAAATCGCCGCAGCTAGTTCGGCCTCGGCGGCCGCATTGGCATAATTCGCCTTCGCACGTTCGTCTTCCACTGAGAGCAACGAATCGGTTCGTAGCGACTGCTGCAACTTAAGTCTTTCTGCAGCTTTGGCACTAAGATCTACCGCAACCGTTCTACTGTTATGAGCAGCGCTTGCTCGAGCCGCTTCGACTGCCGGAACCGCTGCCGAGGCCAGCGTCGCAGTCGTTTGTTGAAGCTTGACGGCATCACTCCAATCCCGTTCAAGGGCGCGGATAACGGCTATTTGTTCGCGGGTTGGTCCAAAAGGTTCAGACCCTTTCGATTGGTACCACTTAGCCACCGCCGCGCCGGTTTGTTGATCATAAACCCCATCAACTGGTCCGGGATCAAAGCCCAGTCGTCTCAAACCTTGTTCCAGTTGGCGAACATCTTCGCCAATAGCCCCAGGCGCCATATCGCGGTAGGCCGGTAAGTTGCCTTGCAAGATAAAAACGGGTCGACCCGACGCCGTGAGCAGGACGGCGCCCTCCGCGAATTGGGTGTTTCGAGCGGGCAATGTGGTGATCAATCCCGAATGCACCTTTAACGTGGACGGGGCAATCGAGATGGGCTGGGGCAATCCAAAACGCGCAGTGCCGCGGGTCACGATACTCGATCCGAGCACACGTCTTTCCACCGGAACGAGAATTGGCGACGGTACAGGCGGTTCAGTCCGTGCGGCAGCATCGGCCGGAGATTCGATGCGCGATCCTGCAACCCATGCAACAACCGCAGCTACGCTGATGGCTGCTAACACACACGAGAGGACAAGAATCCGATTTACCGCCATAAATTACCCCGTATCTATGGGATCAAAGTTAGTTTGTGAACGTCTTGACTATTTACTTGACCGCGCGAGCGAACATTTCTTTTTCAAGTTGCTCTTCAACTGGCTTGACAATTTTCTCAATGAGTTCGTGGCTTTTCACGGCAACGCGACGTTCAAAATCCTGCAATGCCTTCAGAGCAGCCTGTTGTTCTACTGACATTTTCTCAACCGGAACAGTCCCTCCCTGTGACAGGATATCGAGTCGTTTCCTGACGTCAGGTTCAATTTCATCCGGATGATTGTAGTCATAGCCCAGCTTACGAATCTCAGTCGAGAACTTACGCAGTGCCGCTTTCATGCGCGGATCCTTATTGATCAATGCATCTTTCGGATTGTAGTAGCTCGCCGCCATTTGTTCTGAAGTGAAAACCTGCTTGATGGCGTCACGGGTGCATCCTCCAGTCCGGGAGAAATTCTCGCGCTCTAGTCCAATTACGAATGTCGCATCGGGGTTCTGACCGAGGAGAGCCCGGTTGTACGCAGCCTGATTTGCGGGCGACAGGCTCCTGAATAGGGCGACATTGCGTTCGCCTAACCCAACTTTTGCCGGGCTATAGCCAGCTGCTAACTGCATCGCTTGCCCGGTGTACATGGTCGCCGCGCCAAATCCATGATTGCGAATAAATTCTTCTTCGCTTAAACCAGGCAATCGTTTATCAGCACTCATTCCTTTACGCACGGTTTCGTAGTCAACCGCAATGTACTCAAACCCTTGAGCACGCATACATTTTGCAATGCCCGCTTCGACACGCTCCACGTACTGCACCAGCTCTTTCGGACTGAGTCCAAATTCCTGCGATCCCACCGAAGGAGTCTGGGCGTACAGGTTGGCTGTAAAAAAGTACAACGCGCCCATCAAAGAGATTCGGCCCATGTAAATCACCCTGATTCCCTTTAGCTCGACCTTGCGAGTGTCAATCTAGTTCTCTATTGCCAAAACTTTGCCAGTGGACATGTTGATAACGACATCAACTTCCTTTCCGCCTT
Source organism: Betaproteobacteria bacterium (assembly GCA_031361565.1). Lineage (GTDB taxonomy): Bacteria > Pseudomonadota > Gammaproteobacteria > Burkholderiales > Burkholderiaceae_E > JAPOKJ01. The sequence continues at coordinate 10,391 of JANLRI010000635.1, forward strand.
TCTCAGGAACGACTTCAACCACATACCGATTTGCACCCAATTTCTTTTCAATCGCGATATCTTGGACCCTTCCGGGCACCGCCTTTAAAGCGACAGCCTTGGCCTCTTCTTCCGTAATCACTTTCAGTCCTCTGGCCGGAGCGGCTCCAGAAGATTTCACCGTAGTACTTGCTTGCGCGAGCACTGCTGGGGTGCTTTCTCGGCTTTGCGCAAAGCCATACGCCAGGAACAGTCCCAATAGCGCAGTAAAGGATATCGTCTTGGTCATTTTGGCCACCTACTTCAATGGAGTTTGTTCCATGGGTGGGTTCGATGGGAACGCACCCGCGCGTTTTTCTAACTCAATGGCGAGCTTGCGAATTTCAGCGAGTTCGTTCGTGCTCAACTGATGCACCTTTGCCAGCTCTAGCTCCTCCACTTTGTCGCCGCGTTTTCCTTCGGCACCAATTTTAATGTTGCCCACACCCCGCGCGTAGTATTTGAGTTGAACAGCACCAGGGTGCTCAGCGTCAAACTCTTCAAATACAACGACGTCGCTGTAACTACCTGCTTTAACAGTGACCTTCTGGCCGACTTTAAAAACACGCGAACGGTCAGTCCAATAAAAAGGCGCTGGCGCAAAGCCCTGGGAAAAACTTAAGGTACCGAGTTTTATGTCTTCAACACGAGGAACCATAATGCCGGCCTTGGCCCCTGTTGGATTGTCAACGGTCCAGATTTGTCCGCCTACAAACACACCCTCTTCATGCACTTCACGATACTGGCCAAGGTGCCACACATTGCCCAATTTGTCTTGTGCAAAGTAAGTTAACTCTTTTTCATGGAGACTACCCTTAACATAGTCGGAATCGAAAATCACTCGGGCACGAACGCCACCAATGACCTTCACCAGATCCGTCACGGTAAACACGATACGATGAGGAACCTTCTTTCCTTCATCGATCGAGTAGCCCTCGAAGACCCATTGCATGCCGGGCTTCAGCGGCCAATACGCGTGATCAATGTTTTCCGAACGATCAAAATTCGCTGGGTCCAACTCAAAAAGCTTTTTCGCGCCAGGCTCGATGCTGGTGCGTACTCCGGCATCCTTCGGCGAAGCTTTGCCCTGCGCCAAGGCCGCCACACCGGAGCCCCCTAGCGCCGCGCAAATCAGCAGAGGTCCAATGAGAGGCAAGCAGTTGACGAGCTTCATCCGGCCGACCATGATGTTCCATAACTTCATAACGTTCTCCTCTCTTTTTAGTTCAATGACGACCCTTTAAGAAACGTAGCCCCAAAGGTTGGATCAAAAATTTAAAGCATTAAACTGCAGTGACTGGCTGGCGACCTTAACCACTACCCGATCATTTTTCTACCGCAAGAACTTTGCCCGACACCATGTCGATCACTACATCCCATTCTTTGCCACCCGCCGTCGGTGCCACCTCAACCACATAGCGATCAACACCTTTGACTCTTTCAACAGCGATGTTGATGGCCTTCCCGGGCAAAGCTTTTATTGCGATTTCTTTGGCGCTCTCTTCGGAGATTACTTTTCCGCTACCCTTCGAAACGGACCCCGAAGATCCGGACGAAGCTGTGGTTTTTAAGCCGCCCGCGGTTGTGAATCCGGTTTCAATGAACGAGGCATTACCGTCCGCGGCCACAGTGCCAATCCCAAGCTTGTATTCAGTACCCGGTAACAAGAACCCGTCCGGCACTGAAAACGTTGTCGCATCGCCAGGCAAATTGACACGCATTGAGCGGCCTGATTTTTCATGTTCAATGACCACCACCGTGGCCGACGTGGCCTTTACTGCTCCCCAGTTGATTTTTAAACCACGCAAGGGCACATTGCGTTCATCCTCCCGCGGGCGCACGAAAGAAGCAGGTGCGGGAAATTTATGACTCAGAGTTGCCTGTCCCTCCAACTTCACCCCAGCCACTGTATTTCCAACAAACTTGTAGACTCCCTCAGGGAAGTCCTTCTGTAAGCGGCCATCGT
>JANLRI010000665.1:0-11186 GCA_031361565.1 Betaproteobacteria bacterium
TCGGCGGCGACACCGGTGATGGAAGCCCTAGAAATCAGCTTCCCCTTAGTGAGAACCTTCAGTCTTCCGTCGATGGGTGAAAAGGCCGAGAGACGGCACATTGAGCTTGGCGTGAAGGGGCCAATTGGCGAAGTGCCTGCGGCGTTTGCAACACTTAAAGCAGGAATCGAGGCCATTATTGCAGCGCACGGAGCCAACCTTGGGCAAGTGTTTGAGATGAAGCCTGTTTAAGACGGCTCAAGCCGCCACTGCAACTAAGACTCTCCTAACTGACGTTTTTTGTCACCGTAGTGACAGAAATGTGCAGTTCGTCACAATTTTCGTTCGGTTGGATAAATGTTAGGAGCGCACACTTTCCTAGCACCTGCGCCCCAAGAGGTAGCACAAAAGAAAAAGCCCAGTCCGTGAGGACTGGGCTTTAAGCACCCCTGAGGAAGAGGGAGGAGACCGGGGTGCTGAGGAGAAAACCTTGGAGAAACCTTAAACCTTAAAACTTAAGCAGCTTTCTTGGTGCGGACTGTCGACTTAGTCGCAGCAGCCAAGTTAGCCTCAGCGAGTTCAACAGCTTGCTTGCCAGCTTTCGAGACTTGGTCAAAAGCGCTTGTCATTGAGCCGACTGAAGATTTAACGAGAGAGATCAAACCTTCAGAACCGGCTGGGGCGTTTTTGGACATCGAATCGATTGCCGCATGCAGAGACTTGTTGCCATCAGCTAATTGCTTCTCCCACAATTTAGCAAGCTCCGTGCCAGTAACGCTGGAGATGTCATAAATGTGCTTGGCATAAGCAGTGATCTTATCAGCGGCCGGTTGTACGGCACCAGCGGCATTGTGCGCAAAACCTTGCAAATCTTTGGCTTCGAACAAACCGGTAGCCTTGGTATAGGACTCTTCGACGCTTGCCTTAGCGGCTTGCAGGTTCAACGCAGCGATTTTTTCGGCGCCAGCGATGGAAGTGAGAGCCGCTTTCTGGAACATCTCGAAAGCGTCTTTTTGGATTTGTACGAATTGGTCTGGGGTTTGAAACATTTTGGAGCTCCTGGGTCGCTGCCAAAAATGCAGCGCGGGTTAAACTTTGATCGAACATGACCGAAACAATTCTTGCCTTCGGCTTCGTTCTTTATATGTAGCTTCTGTAGTCGGCAAGTTTCACCTCGATTTTCTGAGGGAGCCTTGCTTTGCTGCATTGCACAATTGAATTTTACCCGACCCAGTTTGTCTGTCAAGAGATTTTGTGCGTCGCACCATTGATTAGATTGTTTTGCCTAAAATGCCACATAGGACAGGCTCTTGCGGGATCTCTTTAACGCCTTCAGTACAATTCCAAGCAATTTCAAACGAGCTTAAAAAGCTCATCCAAGCTCTTACGAGCGCTCATTCTGGAAGTCTATGTCTCAAGCCCAACTTGCCACGTCATCAAGCAGTGATTTCTCTTGCGCCGCAGTCGTAGACGAGGCCATTACTTCGCGCCGCTCTATTCGGGCTTTCTTAGACACACCGATATCGCAAGCTGTGATCGAAGATATCTTGAAGGTCGCAGCGCGTGCGCCATCGGGCACGAACACCCAGCCCTGGAAGGTTTATGTACTCACTGGGGCCAAGCAAAAGGCCTTGTCCGATAAGGTCCTGGCTGTGGTGATAAATCCGGAACTCAATGCTCAAGCCAAAGAGGCTTATAACTATTATCCGGACAAGTGGGTCTCTCCTTATGTCGATCGTCGCCGTAAAGTGGGCTGGGATTTGTATAGCCTCTTGGGCATAGGTAAGGCCGACAAGGAAAGAATGCGGGTTCAGGCCGCGCGAAATTTCCAGTTTTTCGGCGCTCCGGTGGGATTGATGTTTTCGATAGATCGGGTCATGGGCCAAGGCAGTTGGCTGGACTACGGAATGTTTCTGCAAAATATCATGATCGCTGCGCGCGGCCGCGGTCTGGACACCTGCCCACAAGCTGCCTGGAATCATTATCACATCACCATCGCTCAACATCTTGGCTTTGGCGACGAAGAAATCTTTGTTTGCGGAATGTCTCTAGGCTACGCCAACCCGGACTCCATCGAAAATACGCTTATTACCGAGCGTGAGCCAGTCGCAAGCTTCGCTTCCTTTCGAGGTTTCTAGCCCAAGTGTCTGATTTGTTTTAATTATTTGAAAGATTTTAAGAAATTAGATCAATTTAATTGCTACACTTCGGGAAATTCTCCTGGGTGTAGTCTGTGAAAAAACATAAAAGAAATTGGCGTGCAGGCGCTTGGTCGAGCTGTTTGAGTCTGTGTTTTGCCCTGTCCTTAGTCTTGGCGGCTCAACCGACGTGGGCGAAGAGCACCGTAACTACGAAAAAATCGGCAAAACAAGCTGAGGCTAAAAGTACCGCTAAAGGTGTCAGCAAAAGCGCGAACGCAAGGGCGAACACAAGGGCGAATAAGTCGGACTCGAAGGCGTCTACCAGTAAACTGACCAAGGTTGGAGCGGGCCGAATCAGCCAGGCAAAAATCTCCACGAAAACGTCAAAGCTGGCGAAAGGCTCGGCTGCTCAGTCGAAACTTCCTAAGGCTTCGCTTGCCGGTCACAAACTAAGCAAATCCCAACGTCTGGCTGCATTGAAGCTGGCGCACAATTCAAAATATACCGCACGTCATGCTGCTCGAGTTCAGCGTGTGAACCAGATTGCGAGAGTGATTGAGCCCGCTAAACCGAGCTTGGGTCAAGCTATTGGATTGCATTCGGTCGATGATCCGCTCGGCTTGAAATCTTCCGTGGCCTTGGTTGCGGATGCACAAACGGGTCAAGTGCTCTACGAAAAAAATGGCGGTGTCGTGCTGCCGATTGCTTCGATCACCAAATTGATGACGGCCATGGTCGTGTTGGATTCGAAGGCCAATTTGCAGGCTGGGCTGGAAGTCACTGAAGATGATCGAGACCAGGAGCGCAATAGCCGCTCGCGTTTGCCAATGGGCTCACGTTTGACGCGTTTAGAGCTCCTAAATCTTGCACTGATGTCGTCCGAGAATCGAGCGGCCAGCGCACTGGGGCGTCATCATCCGGGAGGTGGGAGCGCATTTGTACAGGAAATGAATGCCAAGGCCAAAGCGCTCGGCCTGACTGATACGGCTTTCACCGAAAGCACTGGCCTGTCCAGTGCCAATGTTTCGACAGCCCGCGATTTGGCCAAGATGGTGCAGGGCGCCGCCCGCTATCCCTTGATTCGCGAGCTTTCGACGGCGGCGGAGTTAACCGTCGATACGGGTATCCGGCAAATCACGTTTCGCAACACCAATCGCTTGGTGGGTGCGGAATCATGGGGTGTGCAGCTTCAAAAAACCGGGTACATCTCTGAAGCAGGTCAATGTTTAGTAATGATGGCGCGCTGGGCGGAGCGCCCTGTCATTATGGTGTTTCTGGATTCTTCTGGGCGCCATTCTCGCCTTGGTGACGCACAACGCGTGCGCGAATGGTTGGACACTCGCGGACCGGAACAAAAAGTGCAGGAGCCACGGACTCTTGAGCCACGCGCCAAGCTACAGAATCAGTCGCGTAATCTGAAATCAGTCGCGCGCATCGAAGCCCAAGGCTGAAGAAATGCCGGCGGCGGTTTGGCACAGTCGATCGATCCAATCATCTTGATGGAAGTCGGCTGGGGCGGAAATGGAGAGCCCGGCAATAAGTTTGCCCTGATCGTCTCGAATACCTGCAGCAACACAGCGCACACCAAGCTCCAATTCTTCATTGTCCCGGGCGAAACCTCGCGCTCGCACCAAGGCCAGTTCGCGCTCAAGAAGAGCGACTTCGGTAATACTGTTTTTGGTGTGACCGGCGAGCCCGGTGCGGGTGGCGTAGGCGCGGACATTCTTGCTATCGTCCGCCGCCAAAAAGAGTTTGCCCACCGATGTTAAGTGCAGGGGGGCACGACCTCCCACCGCTCGCACCACTTGCATGCCAGAGCGCTCCGACAGGGCGCGTTCGATATACACGATTTCATCCGCCTGCCGGATCGATAGATTGATCGGTTGGCCCGTAGCCCGGTGCAATTCGCGCATCGGACCCATCGCCGCGTCGCGAACGTTGAGGCGCGCCTTGACTAGATTGCCCAGCTCGAGCAGCCGAATACCTAATTGATAGGTACCCGGCTCAGTACGGTCGACAAAGCGCGCCGTGACCAAGTCATTCAAGATTCTATGAGTTGTTGAAGGATGAAGACCCGTATTGGCGGATAATTCCTTTAAGCTCACTGGATCAGGATGCGCGGCGAGTTCGTCCAAAAGGCTCACCAGGCGCTCGATCACTTGAATCGCGCTCTTGCCGGAGTTTGCGGATGTCGTTCTTGGTCGGGCCATGATGCAGTGCGGAAATTAATTGTCTTTTATACCACCAAGTGAAATGCAAGTCACTAATCAACAAAATGTGAGTCAAAATTTGGACAAGCTATCGCGTGATCCCGCGGCCCGCGTTGCGGCCCTTGAGTCGGTCTTGATCGCCAAAGGTTATGTGGACCCGCAGGCAATCGATGCAATTATCGATACCTATCAAAATAAGGTCGGACCGCGCTACGGTGCCAAAGTGATCGCGCGTGCTTGGACTGAGCCAGAGTTCAAAGCTTGGCTACTACGCGATGCTACGGCGGCGATTTCGTCGATGGGTTATACCGGTCGCCAAGGTGAGCACATGACGGTTTTGGAGAACACTCCCGACATTCACAACATGGTGGTGTGTACCCTGTGCTCCTGCTACCCATGGGCCGTCTTGGGACTGCCACCTGTTTGGTACAAGTCACCCGCCTATCGTTCCAAAGCGGTGATCGACCCGCTGGGTGTATTGAAAGACTTTGGACGAGAGCTCCCGGCCCATGTGCGCATCAAGGTGTGGGACTCAACCGCCGAGATTCGCTATCTGGTGTTGCCGATCCAGCCCGAGGCCTCTAAAGGCCTAGAAGGTGAAGCTCTTGAGGCTTGGGTGAGCCGCGACTCAATGATCGGCACTGGGTTCGCCGAGGCACCCATTGGAGCTCAAGGATGAATGGCCCGCAAGACCTAGGGGGTATGCAAGGTTTCGGTGCAGTGCTACCCGATTCCTCGCAGCCCATCTTCCATGCGCCTTGGGAAGCTCGTGCCATGGCCCTGGTGGTGGCCATGGGTGCGTCCGGTTCCTGGAACATTGATCGCTCGCGTTTTCGCCGCGAGAGCTTGCCCCCGGCGCTCTATTACGCCAGTAGCTACTACGAGATTTGGATGGGCGGCCTAGAAGGTTTGCTCGAAGAAAACGCTCTGGTGTCGAGCGAAGAGCTGGCGGCAAGCCTCGCTCTGGGCAAGGCCAAGCCATTAAACAAAATCCTGAAAGCGCAAGACGTAGCGGCGACCCTGCTGCGCGGCTCACCGACTAATCGTGATCTTCCACTGCAGCTGCCCAAGTTCGCCGCTGGCGATTGGATCGTGAGCACGAACGAGCATCCAAGGCATCACACTCGCTTGCCTCGTTATGCACGTGGCAAGGCCGGAAAAGTACTCGCCTACCATGGCTTTCATGTCTTTCCCGATAGCAATGCCCAAGGCCTTGGTGAAGCCCCTCAAGCCCTCTATACCGTCGAGTTTGATGCCAAAGCTTTGTGGGGCCAGCAAACCAGCGCTGCGACCGTGTGCGTGGATTGTTTCGAGTCTTATTTGCAGCCCTTTCCGAAATGAGTAATGCACAACCAAGTCTGATTGATCCAAGACCCGTCTTGCCTGGTATGGATGAAGCTTGGCAGGCGCATTTGTTCGCGCTCACCGTACATCTCAATGAGCGCGGACTCTTTTCCTGGGCGACCTGGGGAACGTATTTCGGACCAGCGCTTCTGCTGGACTATCCTGAGAAGGATGGCACGATTGAAACGGCATTGAGCGAGGCCAGGGTGAATCGTCATTATTTTCTTGCCTGGCAAGCCGCTCTGGAGCAATTGCTGTCCGATCTGGAAATTGCTTTACCTCTAGACATCGGCATGCGGGCCCAGGCACAGGGCTGTTATCCGCGGGTGGCTCGTGCGCCCATGGTTTTTAGAGCTCTTGCGCAAAGTCCAGGCAAGGCAGGCCCGGCGTAGATTAAGCCGGTGTAGAGTTGTACTAAATCAGCGCCCGCTTCCATTTTGGTGAGCGCGTCGCGCGCTGACATGATCCCACCCACACCGATCACCGGGAAGGATCGAGGGAGCATGCGGCGTAATTGACGTATCACCTGATTAGAGGCGTCGAAAACCGGCGCGCCTGAGAGCCCGCCCGCTTCCTCCGCATGAGTCTGACCCGCGACTGCGCTGCGTGACAGCGTGGTATTGGTTGCAATCACCGCATCCATTCCAAATTCAGGGAGGAGGTCGGCAATGATGGCGATCTGATCGGCATCTAGATCCGGTGCAATCTTGATCGCGATGGGGACTTTGCGCCCATCGCGCTTGGCCAATTTGGCGCGTGCCTGCTTTAAGCCCGATAACAGTTTTGAGAGTTCATCGGCGCCCTGGAGCTGACGCAGATTGTGGGTGTTGGGCGACGAGATATTAACGGTGATATAGCTCGCATAGGGATGAACTTTATCGAGTCCATAGAGGTAATCTTCAAGGGCGTTTTCGATCGGTGTGCTGGCGTTCTTGCCAATATTCAACCCCAGCACGCCCTTGAACCGAGTGCGCTTTACGTTTTCGATGAAGTTGTCTACGCCTAAATTATTAAACCCAAGACGATTGATCAAGGCATTGCACTCAGGAATCCGAAACATGCGCGGTTTAGGATTGCCGGGCTGAGGCTTAGGCGTGACCGTACCGACTTCGATGAAGCCAAAGCCCATCGCATCCAGCCCAGGAATATGCGCACCATTTTTATCCAGACCGGCTGCTAATCCAACTCTGTTTGGAAACTCAATGCCCATCACTGTGACGGGATCCTTGACCCTTGGCCCAGCCATGACCTTGACGGCCATTCGAGTGGGCAAAAAGTCGAGCGACTGTAGGGTGCGGTCGTGCGCCCATTCGGGGTCGGTGGCGAAGAGGAAGGGTTTTGCGAGAGCGTACAAGCCGGAGGTCATGAGTGGATTTTACCGGGTCAGGAAATTCGCACTAGTTATCCTGACGTTCCCACTCACCGTTATGAAGCAACTCCGTGGGCTTGAAGCGGCTCTTGTATTGCATTTTTGCACTTTGCTCAATCCAGTAGCCGAGGTACAAATAATGCAGTTTGAGCTGTTTGGCCTGCTCGATCTGCCAGAGCACGGCATAGGTGCCGTAACTGGCATTCGCCTCATGCGGATCGAAGAATGTATAGACCGAGGATAGTCCGTCGTTGAGGAGATCGATAATGGAGACGATGCGCAGGCGCCCTTCAGCATCTCGAAACTCCACCAAACGAGAATTTACCCGGCTTTGCAGGAGAAACTGAGCATATTGCTCGCGGCTATCTTGATCCATTCCACCTCCGGAATGGCGCGAAGACTGGTAGCGTAAATAGAGGTCGTAGTGCTCTGGCACAAAGCCAAGCCTAGCCACCAAGGGCCGAAGGTCTGCATGCTTTTTAGCGGCACGGGCTTGACTGCGGTCGGCCTTGAATTCATGGACAGGAACGCGCAGCGGCACGCAGGCTCGGCAGCCATCGCAATGAGGACGGTAGGTGAACACGCCACTGCGCCGAAAACCGCTTCGCACCAGCTCACTGTAGACGTCGGAATTGATCAGATGATTCGGGGTAGCTACTTGAGAACGCGCTTGTAACCCCGGCAGATAGCTGCAAGGGTAGGGGGCCGTTGCATAAAACTGCAGGGCTGAAAACGGAAGTTCTTTAAGTTGTGTCATCGCTGGACTTAAAGTACTTGAGGTCGAAGCTTGTTCATTAAAAATTAGTCTTCAATCATTAGTCTTCAATAATAGGCCAGTCCATTTGTCCTTGAGCATCACACAATTTTTGCCACGGGGCTGCTGGCTGATTCATTAAATCTTGGATACGCTCCAAAAAAATCGTGCGCGAGATTTCGCTGGCCCCAAAGGAAGCAAGATGACGGGTATTCTGCTGGCAGTCTAGCATGGTAAAACCCATCCTGACCAAGCTTTTCACCAGAGTGAGGAACGCCAGTTTTGAGGCGTCCGTGCGCAGCGTAAACATTGATTCTCCGAAAAACATTTTGCCGATCGCCACTCCATACAGCCCAGCGATGAGCTCTGGTTCTTGAGTAGCCGATTGCGGCGCGAGCCTCTCCCAGACCTCAATACTGTGGGCGAGACCGCGCTGATGCAGGCCGCTATAAGCAGCGATGATGTCTTCGGTAATCCAGGATCCGCTTTGACCATCGCGGGGTGCAGCACAAGCCCGCATGACCTGGCTAAAGGCTTGGTCAAGGGTCAGGCTCCAGCATCCTTGCGTTTTCACTCGTGCAAGCGTTTTTCGCAGCGAACGATGCAGCTTAAAGTTTTCAAACGAAAGCACCATTCGAGGGTTTGGGCTCCACCATAGGACAGGCTGGCCGGGGCTGTACCAGGGGAAAATCCCGTTTGAATACGCTTCCAGAAGTCTTTCAGGGCTTAAATCTCGCCCGGCACAGAGTAAGCCGTTGGGGTCAATCCATGCGCCCTGAGGGTCAGGCAATGCCTGGTGAGGTTCTATCCAGGTCAGGGGTTGACGCAATTTCTGGACTCACTTGCGCATCGGCGCAATCAGAGCTTTTTGGTGGGGTGTGAACGCTTCGACATTGGTGCCCGCTAAGGCACCGCTGCCCGCGTTAGCAAATTTAGGCAGTGAGCCCTTTTGTCGATCATCGAAGTACCAACGCAAGGTGTTTTTTACGGTTGGGAATGCAAGCTGGTCCCAAGGAACCTCACTCTCATCGAAAAGCCTTGCTTCCAAGGTCTCTTCGCCCGGGTCCAGTACTGGGGAGCGCATCAGCGCTAGATAAAAGACATGAACCTGATGCACATGGGGTACGTCCAGCACCGAAAACAAGGCGCCAATGTCGATCTGGGCGCCAGCCTCTTCCACGGTCTCGCGGGCCGCCCCTTCAGCGACGGATTCGCCGTTTTCCATAAAACCCGCAGGCAAGGTCCAGAAACCGTAGCGCGGCTCGATGGCTCGCTTGCAAAGCAGCACTTTGCCTTCGAACACCGGGACTGTGCCCACCACGAGTCGGGGATTCTCATAGTGGATCGCTCCACAGCCCTCGCAACAATAGCGCGGGCGGTTATCTCCCGCGGGGGTTTTATGGACTACTGCTTGGCCGCAAGAAGAGCAAAATTTCACGCTCGGAGTTTAACAGCGCCTTTAATTTCTAAGCTGGCTTCACTGGAACTTGAAGTATTAATCCAAGGAGCGCCCGCCATGAAGCAATAACTGTGCTAGAATGCAAGGCTCAACGGACGCGGGGTGGAGCAGTCTGGTAGCTCGTCGGGCTCATAACCCGAAGGTCGTAGGTTCAAATCCTGCCCCCGCAACCAACATCGAAGGATTTACAGCATTGGCGGTAAATCCTTTTTTGTTTAAAAGGTTACCCAGTGCTGCATAATTGCCCCTCCAAGAAAAGATGAGGAGAAAATAATGTCTGCAGGCGGCTTTCACGTCCACGGTCCCCACGATCACGAAATCGAACACGCTATTCAAGGCCATCACGGCGAAGCAGCGCACGATCCCAAAAGTGGACGGATGACCAGCCAGATTGCACTCTTTACGGCCATCATCGCAACGGTCGGTGCTATTTTTGGGTATATGGGTGGAGCGACGCAGGCCAATGCAGGCTTGTTTAAAAACAACGCCGCGATCAAAAAAACCGAAGCCTCCAATCAATGGAATTACTATCAAGCCAAAAGCGGCAAGCAGAATCTTGCGGAGTTAGCGCTAGAGATCGTACCCGCTGAGCGCAAATCTAACTACCAAGAAGAACTTAAGCGCTACAAAGATGAGAAGGCCCTCATCAAGAAGGATGCCGAAAAACTAGAAGCGGAAGCGAAGAGCTGGGATCAGCGCTCGGACGAACAAATGCATCAGCATCATCGCTGGGCTCAGGCGACGACGGTCTTGCAAATCGCCATTGCGATGGCGGCGATAGCCTTGTTGACTCGCAAGAAGTGGCTGGAGTGGGCCATGTTTGTAGCGGGGGGGTTAGGGGCGGTGATCGGTGGGCTCGCTTTTCTCCACATCTAAAGCGCGTAGCTGAGATCCAGGTGCTATACTCGCGCCCACTCGTGCATCGAGTGCTGCGGCTACAAGCCAAGAGCGCTTAGGCATTCGAGGGTGATTACCCGAGCAGGTGCCCACGGCCTCGACAGCGAGAGCGGCAGTGAAGCCGGTGAAATTTCTGGCTGGCTGAGCACTCTTATCTTCCAAAGTGCTTGAGCCGAACGCCCCCAAGTTGTCCAAGAGATCGTGCGATCTCTGCCGAGATTTTCCCGTTTCCCATGCATTTATTCTGGCTCAATGCCCAGGTTTTGCGTGTCTGGCGGGACCTGTCCATTAGGGTCATCGAATGACCATTGAACATTGTTGAAGCTGTGATGCAGGAAATTCAACCCAAACATATTATTGAAGCCGCACTTTTATCTGCGGAGTCTCCCCTGTCAATCTCGACCTTGCGAGTTTTGTTTAACGACGAGATGGACAAGGCCGCAATGGGAGTCCTGCTGATTGAATTACAAGGCGAATGGCAAGAGCGGGGTGTTCAGCTCGCCGAAACGGCGACCGGCTGGCGCTTCCAAACAGTGCCCGCGATGGCAGTCTTTTTAGAGCGCCTCAATCCCGAACGACCGGCTCGTTACTCCAGGGCAGTGATGGAAACCTTGGCGATTATTGCCTATCGTCAGCCCGTGACGCGTGGTGATATTGAAGATATTCGTGGCGTGTCGGTCTCATCGACAGTGATCAAATCTTTAGAGGACCGTGCCTGGATTGAAGTGATTGGACATAAGGACGTTTTGGGTCGTCCAGCCTTGTTTGGTACGACCCGTAAGTTTTTGGACGATCTAGGCCTGGCCTCGATGGGTGACTTGCCTGAATTGAACGTGACTTCCGGTCTTTCGGAAATGGGCGACGCGATTGAGCAACAAGTGATTGAATTTCCAGCCGATCCCAATGCGCTTGTGGCGGTGCTCGCGGGCGATGACCATGAAGAGATCGATCCGAAAATGAACTTGGAAGACACACGAGAACCCCTACCCTCGGCGACAGGCCTAGAACTGGTCGGCGAAACAGCATTATTGGC
>JANLRI010000696.1:0-1815 GCA_031361565.1 Betaproteobacteria bacterium
CTACTGGGGCAACCTAGAACAAGTCCAGCTTCACGCCACTCAATGGATGTGGAATTACAATCATGAACGCCCAAACATGGCCTTGGGCGGCATCACACCAATGCAGCGGTTGGCCATGGCCGCTTAAACCTACTTCTGAGCTCCGTGCAAAACGGGGGGATTACCGCTCCAGTGGGTAGAAAATACACGGAACAGCAGATGGTTGACGTTGTATCTCAGAGGAACGTTATGCAAAAATGGACAAAATGGAATGGCTCCGCCGAGCGCCATTTTTCATTTGCTGGACAATAGGGCTTCGAGCGCATATCCAAGTTCAAATGCATTGTCGAGAACTTTGCGCGTCCAATATTTTGCGTCAAGCTTAGGGCCCTCTCAATGACCACCAACCTCCAAGAATTCAAAAGAGCCCAAAAAGTCCTGGTAGGAGGCGTGAACTCCGCCGTCCGCGCCTTTAAAGCGGTCGGCGGCACGCCACGCTTCATCGCCCGCGCCCAGGGTGCCTACATGTGGGACGTAGAAGGCAAGCGCTATATCGATTACCTCGGCTCCTGGGGCCCGATGATTGTCGGCCACTCTCACCCTGAGGTACTGGCGCGAGTCCGCGCCGCTGCTGAAGATGGGCTGTCCTATGGCGCACCGAACGTGATGGAGAGCGAACTGGCTGAGGCGATTTGCGAGATATTCCCCCATGTCGAGAAGGTGCGCTTTACCAGCTCGGGTACTGAGGCGGCCATGTCGGCTTTGCGCTTGGCTCGGGGCTACACCAAGCGCACCAAGATTTTAAAGTTCGAGGGCTGTTACCACGGCACGGCGGACAGTCTCTTGGTCAAAGCCGGTTCGGGTGCCTTGGCATTTGGCACACCCACCTCGGCCGGGGTTCCGGAGGATTTGGCCAAGCACACCTTGGTGGCGCAGTTTAATGATCTGGAATCGGTCGCGGCGCTGTTTAAGCAGCATGGTGACGATCTGGCTTGCGTGATGGTGGAGCCGGTGGCGGGCAATATGAATTTGATCTTGCCTAAGCCTGGGTTCTTGCAGGGTTTGCGGGATATTTGTACGCAGTACGGAACGCTTTTGATCTTTGATGAGGTGATGTGCGGCTTCCGGGTGGCCTTGGGCGGGGCACAGGAATATAGCGGCGTCACGCCCGACCTTTCTGCCTTTGGCAAGGTGATTGGTGGTGGTATGCCCGTGGGTGCAATTGGTGGCCCGGCCAAGGTGATGGACATGATGGCGCCGCTTGGGCCGGTATATCAAGCCGGTACCTTGTCGGGCAACCCGATTGCGATGGCGGCGGGCTTGGCCACGCTCAAGCTGATTCGTGCGCCCGGCTTCTTCAATAATGTGAGCGCGCGTTGTGCCACGCTGGTGGCGGGTTTAAACCTGGCTGGGCAAGAGATTAAGCAGGCCAAGGGGATTGATTTTTGCGCCAAGAGTTTGGGCGCGATGGCGGGTATTTTTATGCGGGCAACGCCGCCTGAGAGTTTCGCTGAAGTGCAGTCTCAAAACGTTGAACGCTTCAAGCAGTTTTATCATTTGATGTTAGATCAGGGCGTGTATCTGCCGCCTTCGCCGGTGGAGGCTTTCTTTTTCTCCTCGGCGCATTCCGATCAGGATATTGAAGACACAATTCAGGCTGCTCGCACAAGCTTGGCGAAGCTCACTTAGTCGATCCACCGTCCGCGCCTGCGTATTCCGAAGCTTGGGATCGGGCCGCGGCTGGATGCGTCAATGAACCGACCTTCATCACAACCACTTCCGCTCTAATCCGTTTCGAGAACTAATATGGCTGTCATCAACTACATCACCCAAATT
>JANLRI010000708.1:0-4514 GCA_031361565.1 Betaproteobacteria bacterium
GATGGGTATTGATCTTGGCCAAACCATTCGCCCGGAACACGGTGACGCTTTCGACTTCGCCGGCTACTGTGGCGCAGGCAGTAACCGCCAGCTCGCCATGGCGGGGCTGCTCGATCTCTACACCCTGCCGTACTCACAGCTTGCAACAGAGATTCGACGAGGGCATTGCAAGGCCGACGTGGTCTTGGTGCAGGTCTCTGCCCCGAATGCGCAAGGCCAATATAGTCTAGGGCTTGCCAACGATTGGTTGGTCCCGGCTTTGCACGGTGCGCGTGTGGTGATTGCGGAAGTTAATGTGGAGGTGCCCTGGACGTATGGTGCGACGAACCTTCATGAGGACGATATTGATATCAAAGTAACCGCACTCTACCCACCCCTAGAGTATGCGGCTAAAGCACCGTCCGACATTGAGGCCAGGATCGCCGCCCATGTAGCCAGCCTGATCGAAGATGGAGCAACCTTGCAGGTCGGATTGGGGGGCGTCGCCAGTCGGGTATTTTCACTACTGAGAGATCGTCGCGATCTTGGCTTTCATTCCGGCTTGGCGATTGATGCCCTGGTCGATCTTGCCGAGTCGGGCGCATTAACCAACGCGCGTAAAACGATTGATCGCGGCCTTACGGTGGCAGGCATTTTGATGGGCAGTCGTCGCCTCTATGATTTCGCGAATAAGAACCCGGCGTTTCAAATGCGTGGCAGCGAGTACACCCATGATGCGCAAGTGTTGCGTTCTATCGATCATTTCGTGGCGATTAACTCGGCGATTGAAGTCGACCTGACCGGACAAGTGAATGCGGAGGTGGCCGCCGGAACCTATGTCGGCGCCGTCGGCGGCGCGCCAGATTTTTTACGGGCGGCCCATGCAAGTCGTGGCGGATTGCCCATTATTGCGCTTCCCGCTACTGAAAAAGGGCATAGCCGCATCGTTGCGAATCTGAGTGGGCCGGTCTCAACCCCGCGTTGCGATGCTGGGCTTATCGTTACTGAACATGGCATTGCTGATTTGCGCGGGCTACCTTTGCGGCTTCGAATGAAACGAATGATTGAGATCTCTGCCCCTGAGTATCGAGAGTCATTGTCGATCGAGTCGCAGCAAGTGTTAAAGCATTGAGATTTGCGCACGCCAAGAAGGGTGAGGTAGGCGCCTACGCTTATGTCCTCCGCGCCTTCGGCACTCCCCCTCTACCACGCTCCGTCACCGACCTCATCCTTCTTGGCTGAGATGGTGCAAAATTTGGGGCCTCGTTGGTCTGATCCCGCTACTTAAAGTGCCTCAAGCTTTTGAGGGTCCTCATTGAGAGTGACTCGCCACAGGGTGCGGGCATGATTTGGATCAATCAAGGTCGCTGCATGTAACAGGGCGGCGTTGTCCCACACGACAACATCGCCTGGATTGTATTTCAGCGCGTAACGGTAACGGGGATGGGTGGAATGGGCCTTGAGTTCGTCCAGTAATTCAATGGCCTCTTGGTCGGGCATGCCCTCAATGCCGAAGGAGCTACCGGAGACTGAATAAAGCGCGATTCTGCCGGTGAGCGGGTGGGGCCGCGCGATGCGATGCCGAACCCAATGCATCTTCTTTTCCTGGGCCTCGCTTAACACTGAGGCAACGGTCCGAGAGGCTTTGTCGAGATCATCACGATTACCGTAGTGATGGCGTCCAATCAGCGGAGCGATGCGCTCTTTCATCTCGCTAGATAAATCGTCATAGGCTGCCGTTTGATTCGCGAAAAGGGTTTCGCCACCGACGGCTGGCACGGTGATTGAGTAGAGCGTCGTGCATCGTGCGGGTACATCGAGGTAAGAGTAGTCCGTATGAAAATAAGTGCCCGCGTCTTGTAGGCCAGTGGGCTCACCCTTATTCTTCACGTTGGACAAAATCAAAATGTCATTGATCTCTGGATGATGAAACTGACTAATTACATGAGGCTCGGGTTTGCCAAAGCGCTTGGCAAAGCTATGAAACTGCTGCGGGTTGAGTATTTGATCCCGCACCACCAGCACATGGTGATCTAGCCAGGCATTCCAGAGGTCTTGGAAAGTGTTGTCGTCCAAGTTTTTTAGGTCGACATCGCGGGTTTCGGTGCCGAAGCTTTCGCACAGTTTAGAGAATTTCATGCCCTAGCCCTTCGCCCCAATTACTTCAACATCTCAGGTGAAATCCAGCGCGGCAAAAGTAGAGGAATTTCCGGCCAGATGATGATGGCACATAGCACCAGCAGCATCGGAATCAACATGATCATCGTGTCTTTGAGTGCGTACCTGAGCGGCACCTTGGCGACGGCGCAGGAAATCATCAGACACAACCCGTAGGGCGGGGTGACCAGGCCGAAGGCGAGCGCCACGATCCCGATGATGGCAAAGGACACCGGATGGAGTCCCGCCGCCTGCGCCAGGGGCTGCATGACGGTGCCGACGATAATGATGGCCGGAATGGCGTCTAAAAAGCAACCAACGACTAGAAAAGCGCCGGCAATCAAGAAGCCCGTCGCAGTGATGCCGAACCCCAAACCTTGCAAATTGGAAAGCAAGGCCTTGGGGATTTGGTAGTAGGCGAGTAACCAACCAAAAACGGATGCAGTGCCAATACAAAACAAGGCAACGGATGACAGCTTGCCAGTCTCCACGATACAGGCATAGAGCTTTTTGAGAGTCATCTCGCGGTAGTAAAAGATCGACAATGCGGCGGCGTACAGCACCGCAATTGCCGCGGATTCCGTGGCCGTAAACCATCCTAAGAGAATTCCGCCAACGATAATGAAGGGAGTCGTCAGCGCCGGGATAGAAACCAGGGCTGCCGTGAGGAACTCCTTCAAGGACGAGCGCGGGTAGACTGGATAATTACGCTTTTTGGCGTATGCATGCACCGTAGCCATTTGCGCCAAGCCGATCAAAAGACCGGGCACGATACCCGCCAAATACATTGCGCCAATTGAGGTGGAAATCACACCCCCCCAGACAATCATCAGGATCGAAGGTGGGATGATCACCGCCAGCACGGCGGATACCGCAGTGATCGCGATGGAAAACGACAAGTCATAACCCTCCTTGACCTGAGCCTCAATGAAGAGCTTGCCTTGGCTGGCAGCATCCGCCGTCGATGAGCCAGAGATGCCCGCAAAAAACACCGACAACACCACGTTGACTTGCGCCAGACCCCCAGGGAAGTGCCCGACCAGAGCTCGCGACAGGCGCATCAAGCGATCCGTAATGCCACCCACGTTCATTAGGTTCGCGGTGAGTAAAAAGAACGGGACGGCGAGCAAGATGAACGAGTTGTAGGCCTTGAACATCTCGTTAAAAAGACTCATAGGGGAGAGTCTGTCCTCAAGGATCAGAAGCGGGAGAGACGCCAGGCCTAATGAAAACGCAACGGGTACACGAAGCACCAGCAAGAAAAAGAATGCGCCAAACAAGACGATCGCCGCCATGCCGGGCGTGAGCGAAGCGGTCATCATGAAAAATCTCCGGCAGGCAAGGCCTCATTGCGGCGATACATGCGAATGTCGCGCACAAAAGCTTCGATCAAAAACATCACCCAGGTGACACCAGTAAGTGGCCAGGCAATAAAAATGAGCCACATCGGCAGTTCGGCAAGCTCGGAAGTTTGGTTCCAGCCGAACTTGGTAAAACCCACACCCCAAACGATCATGACCGCGCTAAAGATCAGCACAAAGACATTGGAAACTATCCGTAAGATGGCATCGCTTTTCGGACTCAAAGGTGACCATAGGTCCACATCAAAGTGTAATCTTTCGCGTAGGGCGATCATGGCGCCGAGCATTACCATCCACACAAAACAAAAGCGAGACAACTCTTCCGTCCAGATGTAGCGCGGAATGATCTCGGTGAAGCGAGAAAATACCTGCAGGCATACGGGCACGATGAGGATAGCGACGGTCAAGGACATCGTCCAGGTAAGAAGTTTCTGCCATTGGTCAAGAAATTTGGTCATGGGCATGTGCACTCAGGCTAGTGTGGAGAGTATCGAAAACGCCAAGCGCGAAGACCTCGAGTTGAAGATTCAATTCGGTGCCGCGCGAAGCGCAACACCGAATTCGTAGCTTCTGCAAACCATCTGAGGTTCGCACGGTCAATGATGGCAAGCTGTTACTCGATGGCGTTTACTTGATACCGTTAATTTTGGCGTAGATGCCGTCCGCACCAATTTCCTTGGCGTACGCCGCCATCACTGGATCCACAAGTTTTTGCATAGCTGCCCGATCAGCAAAGGGGATTTGTTTGAGCTTTCCAGACTTTTCCATGGCATCGAGCTTCTTTTGATCTTCTGAAGACTCAATCTCGCGGCCATAGGTGCCGGCTTCTTTACCGGCTCTTACGATGGCGGCCTGAAGATCCGGCGGCAGCTTCAAAAACGTTTTGCTCGAAAAACAGATCGGACGTATGGTGATTGCATGTTGAGTGAGAGCCAGGTTTGGACCGACTTCGTAGAACTTCACCGCCTCGACACCGGCCGCTTCGTTCTCACCGGCTTCAATCACCTTGTTTTGAAT
>JANLRI010000008.1:0-5802 GCA_031361565.1 Betaproteobacteria bacterium
CGTAGCTCCGCTTGCCAGCGGTATCACGCTCAGCCTCCTGCCCAACTTCATTACCTATCCGTACTCGGGCAACCCATGGCATCCGGCCAACTCGGACACTTCCAGAATTGCGGACGCTCGCCCAGCACTTCGACTGTCCAGTTATTCGGGCGATGCGCTCTCCTATGTCAGAATTTCCCGATCAACGCTCAGGAAGCAAGATACAGGCTACAGCAGCGCTAATGATATTTGCGAGATACTTCCGGGAGGAACATGCGCCGAAACGGTGGCGCAACCTTTGAACGGCCGAGGGTATTACGCCTTCCTGGCCGACTTGGCGGGTAATGAGTCCACGGCAATCTCATCCTTCGGTGTCCGGGATTTCCCACTGTGCGCCTCTTGGTGGCCAACTTCTGGCACTATTCACTCCGCCGGTCTAACCTGTTCAACTTGCCATTCGATTGGAAATTCGCAGACAGCCGGAGTGAATCGAGCCGTATTGGTTCCGCCAAGCAGCGGCATCCTGGGGCGGCCGCAATACTACTGTGAAAAACCGGCGGCGACTCCATGAGAGCGTATGGGTCGATTTTTCTGAAGCCACGGTTTATTAGGATTTGGACGTTTGGTTTGTGTTTACTGTTTAGCGGAGCAAGTTGGGGACAAGGTCCCCAGAGTTCTGGCAACGGTCAGGCCATTGCCCTGCAACTAGAACTCGGGCGTCATTCCGGCCCGGTCCGCCGCCTTTCCGTGGACCCGCGTCGAGATCTTGTTGTGACCGCCTCTGACGACGGAACGGCACGCCTGAGCAGCCTTGATGGGAGCAACAAGTTGATCATGCGGCCCTATGCCGTCCCTGGCCAAGCGATGCGGCTATATGGCGCAGCTATTCATCCCTCCAAGCTTGAAGTCGCCTTGGGTGGCACTTTGCGAGACGAAACCGGAAGGCATCGCATCGACTTCTTCAGTCTTGAAACCGGGAGGCTGTTGCGTAGCATCGACGCCCGTGGTGGAGACATCAAGAATCTCAAATGGAGCGCAGACGGGAACTTCCTCCTGGCAGCCTACGACGGCGATCACGGCTTTCGCGTGTTCGCGCCAGACGGCCGTATGATTTTCGAACGGGCTTTCGGTGCGGGCTCGTATGGTCTCTCTGTTGTTGGTTCGCGAATTGCTGTGGCGTCTTTGGATGGCACCGTGCATTTATTTGAAACATCCCCTGACGGCATTCGCGCACTGGGCGACCCGATCAACACGCGCGCTGAAAGTGCCTCGCGCGCCCGTCTTCTACCGGTCGGTGTGGCCTTGTCGCCAGATGGTTCTCGAGTGGCTATCGCTTACCTCGCAGGATTTCCCCAGATTGTCGTGATTTACTCCGTGGAGCGCCGGGCAATCGTTGGCCAGATTTCGCCTTCCCAGGTCCAAGAAGGCAATCAAATGACTGTTGCTTGGTCCGCTGATGGCCGCTATGTATTTACGGGCGGAACCGGGTATCGTATGCCCAGCGGTCGTTTTATCATTACCCGTTTTGATGGCTCAACGTATCGTCCTATGAATACCTATGAAGTCGCCGACAACAGCCTTCAAGATTTCGTCGCGCTGCCAGACGGACGCTTATTGTTTGGCGCTTTTGATGGATCCTGGGGCATTCTTGCTGCTGAGCCTCAAGGAGGTTCAGTCACGCTTTCTGGCGAAACGCTGAAATATGTCTGGAATACTTCGACATTCAAGCTAAGTGAGGATACGCGGCAAATAAGCGCAGGATACGGCCCGGGCGCGCAAACGCGCGGATTTGCTTTTGATCAGCGTCTGGTCGCGCAGCAGGCGGTCGGCCCGTTAAGAGAACCCGTGATTGAAAGAAACGGTCAGAAGCCGATTTGGGATCTGCGCAGTGCTGAAATTCGTGCGACCCGCCCTAAACCAGTGATTGCAGGGAAGACCTTGGATCTTGCCGAGTCTGATGTCTCCTATGCGCTAAGCTTCGTGGGTTCTGGTGCCGAGATGGTCTTGGGCACCGCCCAGGCCCTGTACAAACTCTCGGCCTCCGGCGATGTGCTGTGGCGGGTCGCGATGCGCACTGAAGTGCGTGCCGTAAATACCTCACTCGACGGTCGCTTGATCGTAACTGCGATGGCCGATGGGACGGTGCGCTGGTGGCGGGCGATCGATGGCGCAGAGTTACTCGCGTTGTTTACGGATCGGCAAGGGCAGTGGGTCGCGTGGACCCCGGCAGGATTTTTTGATTCAAGCGCCGGTGCTGACCAGCTTGCGGGCTGGGCGGTAGGACACGGCAGGCAGGCTGAGATGGATTTTTTCAAGTTGAATCGATTTCGCGATCGATTCCGCCGTCCCGATATCATCGACAGGATTTTCCAGACCGCCGACCTCGAAGCGGCGATCACTGCTGCTAATGCTGCTTTACCCGCCGCAATCGCCGCAAGCGGAGTTGAACTGATCGCGTCGGCTGCTCCGCCTAGTAAGGTCACTCGAGACCAAGTGCCGCCGGCAATCGTTCCGGTCAGCAATCTAGAATTGGTGGATACCAGCACTCCGGCTATTGATCGACAATTTGAGTTGAACTTTGCTGTGCGTTCGTCTGCACCCACACTTGCGGTGTCGATCGAGCTTCGCGTCGACGGTCGTCCAGCGCGAGCCGAGCGCATTTCCGCGCCGGCCAGCTTCGACGGCAAGTCCAAAGGGTTTGTGCTTGCCAGAATTCCGCCCGATGCGGTTTCCGTTCAGTTATTCGCGAAGAACACCAACGGCGTCTCCGAGCCTTTGAGTTTCTCGGTTACCCGTCGGGACACGGCCGCAGTCCCGCTGGGCTTGGCGAAAGGTAAGCGTTTGTTTCTACTGGCCGTTGGGGTGAGCGACTATAGGCGCGAGGCCTACAAACTTGATTATGCGGCCAAGGACGCGAGAGATTTCACCAGTGCCATGCTCGCCCAGGACGGGCGCGCCTATTCAAAAGTGGAGGTCAAGTCTTTGCTTGATCGCGAAGCCTCGCGAGCGCAAATCCTCGACGGCTTGCTCTGGTTGAAGCGGATGGTGCAGCGTGGTGATGTAGGTATCGTTTTTCTCGCTGGGCACGGGTTGAATTCGCCCAACAACGAGTACTACTTCGTCCCCTGGGATGGTGAGCACGAACGCCTGAGCAAGACCGGCGTGTCGCAATCCGATCTGCGTCTTACCTTGTCGACACTTGCGGGTCAGGCCATGCTTTTTGTCGACACTTGTTTCGCTGAGAATGCGGGTCGCACCGCGTTTGGAAAGCGACGCGAGGCGGGTGCCCTTGGCAGTGACCTAGCGGCTGCGGAAAACGGCGTCGTAGTCCTTGCCTCAAGTACCGGACAACAAGAGTCAGAGGAAAAGAGAGAATGGGGTAATGGTGCTTTTACTAAGGCCCTGATTGAGGCCTTTAGTGGATCGGTTCAAGCGGTCAAGGATAAAGGGCGACTCACCTTTGGCACCTTGAAGCAGTTTGTCAAGGAACGCGTGGCAAGCCTGACTTCAGGCAGACAGACGCCTGTGTCGATTGAACCCCCTGGCGCTCTGGACCTATTACTCGCGACGCTGTGAGACGACTGAGCCCGATGAGAGGGAGGGTCCATGGCACTCTTTTCATTGTTTTCAGACCGCTCATGGGAAAAGTTTGGCACAACAAGATCGGCAACTCCTAATGCAGGGTGCCGCTTGCAAATTCTTGGATCACGGACCCTTACCCGTGGATTTTTTGAATTTATCTCCTAGCCACTTGGTGATGAGATCCCAAATCTGTTTCTTTGTCCCTTCTGTAAATACAGATACGAATGACTTTGGATCGCCAATATTTAGAACTTTCTTTATCGCTTCTGCCTGAGTTTGACGGTAATAATTTTTCGCCATACAAATATCATAATTATCCACGTCTTGCCATCGCTCACCGCCTGTCTTATCCAGGTCCGACTTGTTTCTAAATCCCGAGAATCGAGCGCAATATTCCTCGTTCGTCAGTAAAAAATTTCCCATTTCTAGGCACGCACTCTTGAATGCAGAATCAAAATTGTCTCCTGCGATAAAAGCTTGATCGAGTGTGCGAAAGGTGACAGATATTCCATAGGGAACAACTCCGCCGAGCCTTTTGTACGCATCGAGCGCGTCCTTCATCAATTTGTACTCCTTCTTCATTTGATCGAAATCTTTGTTCGCACAGCTATTTGTCATAACCATTTCCTTTGGGCCCACGTCTAGGTGAGACTGATGCGATTCAAGCCTGTAAATTCAGCCCGCCTGCTGACGGACTCACCGCTCTAGGGGTAAAAGTATCGACATGGCCACATTAATGGACAGCAGTTTCTGCTGAAGGAAGGTTACGCAGGCGTTCAAACTTAGCCAGGCTGACGCAGTTGTTAGCCGGGTGTCAGCGAATTCAGTTTTAATGGATCTTAATATACTCGAAAATGTGTTGGCGCATAGCGTCTCTGGTTTTAAATTTGAACCCATGGACGCTTTGCTTTTGGAGCGTAGCAATGAGCTCTCAAGGACCGCGTTATTCCAGCAATTGGCCTTGAGATTTCCCAAAATGCGCTTTCGCAATATTGCCTTGGTAGGGTGGATGCTCGTTCATGTCGACTGGACTTGGCGACACTAAGATTCCCATCCGCATCCAAATTCAGACATCTCCCCGTTACCCTTGTAGAATAAGAGCTGCCGGGAGCGGATGCGAAGCCCATACCTTTTTGGAGTTGCCTGCTATGCGAAGTCAAAACTGCGTCGGCGGACCAAAATTCACTTCAAGTTTGTTTATAGCAGTCTTGTTTCTTCATTGGATTTTTTACGCACTACCGCTAGCCAGCGTGGCACAGACGGCGAGCAACGAGACTACGGCTGAAAAGCGTTCGAGTACTACCGAGTTCAATAACGCGATTGTCAGAGTCGACACGAAAATACCGAAAGATGCGCCGTCGGTCGCCACGCTTGGCGAGCAAAGAGTCGGCTCCGGAGTGATCATCGGCGAGAACCTGGTGCTCACTATTGGCTATGTTCTGTTAGAGGCAGATGCTGTCACTCTCACTGATGCCCAAGGCAAGTCGGTTCCAGCCAATGTCGCGGGCTATGACCACACGACGGGGTTTGGCCTGGTCAAAGCGCTCGTGCCACTTGAGGGCAAAGCGCTTGTTTTTGGAGATTCAGATAGCCTTAATGTCGAGCAGAAGGTGCTCACCCAAGGCTATGGCGAGGGGCAAGCCACCGAATTAGTCGTGGCTTCGCGCAAAACTTTTTCGGGCAGTTGGGAATACATGATTGATAAGCCCATCTACACCTATCCTGCAGTGAACAATTGGAGTGGCTCGGCACTCATTAGTCAAGAGGGTCAACTGATGGGGATCGGTTCCTTGATTGTGAATGATGCCGCCGATGCTCCACGCGGCGTGCCAGGAAATTTGTTTGTACCTGTAAATTTGCTTAAACCGATCTTGGCCGAACTTTTGGAAAACGGCCGTCGTCGCACCAATGTACAACCTTGGTTGGGCTTGACCACAGAATTAGTACAAGACCGACTTCTGGTCATCCGGGTCAGTAAAGAAGGCCCCGCTGATCGCGCCGGTGTCGAAGCGGGCGATGTGGTTGTGAGTGTTGACCAAGAATCCATCTCTGGGCAGGCGGACTTCTATCGGCGTGTGTGGAAGCTAGGGCCAGCCGGTACGATCATTAAGTTAAAGCTTGCAAATGCGCGTGGAGCTAGAGTGGTTGAAATTCAAAGCATAGATCGCTTTGAGTCTTTGAAAAAACCGCCGGGAATTTGACCGCGACATTGACTCGGCTAGTGTGGAACGCCACACTAGC
>JANLRI010000066.1:0-5278 GCA_031361565.1 Betaproteobacteria bacterium
GATCGACATCGACGCCGCCAAACACCATCCGCGCGCGGCGCATCAGTGATGGCGTTTCCGAAGGCATCGAGATAGACTTGATCACCAGTGAGCACCAGCGCTTCGGGCTTTGGGGCGCATTGTTCAGTAAGTGTTTGCCAGTGCTGGTGCGCCTGCTTGGAGTGCGCGCGGTCAATCAACCACCCAGGGTAGCGACACGAGGCCACCATGAATGAACGCTGCGACCCAGTTTGGCCGGTGAATTCCATTTCGGAACCCAGTCCCGCATGCGGTGCGACAAAGCTTCCAAGACCAATGAGAAGGCCAAGGTTTTCCTTGAAAAGGGAGTCGTCGCCATCGCTTTGAAGCCCTGCTTTCGGCGAGACCACGGAGTCAAACACACCGCCAACCACCACCCTCATGTCGGAGGCAAGTTCCTGGGCGGAAAATTCACAGACAAATTGACGCAGACCAGCGAGTTGATCAGTGGACGAAACTCGCCAGGCTTTGTGGAGTTGCCAAGTGATCGGACCAGCGAGATTTTTCGAGGCACTGACCAGCCCGACGCAAGCATGCGAGAGTTGGTCGCTGAGTCGCTCTTCGATAAAGAACCACAGTCGAATCAGTCCTTCCTGAGTTCTCGAGAAGAAAGGGCCACAGGTGCTCGGTTTGATGGATCGAAGCGGCAAGAGTGCCTCAAAATCTAGGCGCTCGATTGAGGACCTGACTTGCGGTGCTGTGGAAGTCTCTACTAATTGAAAAGGGGCTGAGGGCGTTTCGAGAAAGTCGATTACGTGGCGATGTGCGTGGAGGTGAGCGTTTTCGCCAATCAGACTGTCCAAATGACCAAAGCCTGGCAAACTCTGAAATTGAATAAGCCCCTGCAAACCTTTCGGTTTGAGCAATGCCTTGAGATATTCGCTGGTGCCATGAGTGGTTTGCTTTTCAAACATGCCGCTACGCTCACCGTGTAACCACAAGCTCTCAAAGCTCTCAAATACCTCTTCAAGATACGCGTCCTTCACAAAGTCATTGATACCTTCGCGATTGACCACTCGACCACTTCGTGCAAAAGCGCCGACTTGACGATAGGTCGCGAGATTGACTGGGCCGATAATCTCGTGAATATTGCGTTTTACATCGTCGTTTAAGTTTGCGTTGTCCCAGGTTTGGCCATAGAGCCAAAACGCCTTGCGGGTGACTCCGACCCAGGGGCTTGCTTCGCGGGCGTCGGGCTCGCCGGTGTCGAAGCCGTCAGGATAGGGAAAGCTCATGGCCAGTCGGTCAAGCAGCGACTCAATGGGCTTCACCCTCAGGTCTTCCTTGAGCCAGGGTCCGAGTTGCTGTTGTCTCACCAAGGCATCTAATACGCCCGCGACCCGACCTCTTACCGCGTTGGCACGAGTCACCGCGAGGAGTGGTGCGACTTGGAAAAAGCAAGCCTTCGCGACACGCTTCCGGCTTAATTCGAATCGTGCCTTGCCGGGACTCCAACTGCCGTTGAACCCGCTCGCTTGAGCTTGGGCGAGTAGGGCCATCGAAAACTGCGCTGAACCCATACAGTGCGCGATGACATGAATGCCACTTGCTGCGCCCACCAAATGAGCCGCCTGTCTCACTGCGTTTTGCTGCCAAACATATTCAATAAGGCAGGGAATGTCTTCGGCGGCAACCGCATCAAAGCTGATGGCGTGGTTGATCAAATCACTGAGCGAGGAGGACGTACGAAGGTCGGCCACATACACATCATAGTCAGCCTCAAGCAGCGATTGCACCATGTTCTTTCCAATCCGAGGCGAGCTCCACATCGAAGACGAAATCGCATAACCGTGGAGCAGTAGGACTGATCCGAGCGGCCGCGTCGCCTTGGCCCGGTAGACCGAAACAAGGTTGTAACTTGGATCAGAGGGCGGCTCTGATTTTGCTTGAAGTTTAAGAAGTTTTATTTCGAAGTTTCGCCCGAGGTCGCGATAGCTTTCACCTGGTCCTGACTCCTGCACGAGCGTTTTTCCGTATTCATGCACCGGGAGCCAGTAATGCTTGGGTTCATAAGTGAGCCCCGCGACTTGCAGAGGTCCGGATAGCGGATTCGCTTCGAGTGCTGCCTTGGGATAGTCTGGTGGGCCAAACTCGTAGAAATAAGTACTAAGAATCACACGCGAGTAAAACAAGCCGTAGCTGGCTACACTGAGTAACGACTCCGGTAAGTTTTTTTGATGACTTACTGCAGGTACACCTTCCGTCAAGAAGTAATCGACATCGACGAAAAGCTTACCTTCCCAACTGGTTTTCTCACCTTGCTGAAGACACAGAGGCAAAGTGAACAAGTCCTTCCAGACATTGCTGTCACGTCGATATCGAATCGGTTTGCAGCCCTGGCCGCGCACAACACTTCCGTTTTTTGAGCGAACCGAAAAGTCGTAGCGTACTTCGCGTGTGGCTCCGACATGGCCGAGAAAGCTTATTAAGGACGCTGGGTTAGTGCGCCTGAGTGAGCTCTTCGCCTCGAGGCCTTGCTCACGTTTGAACCGGCGCTCACGATAGATGAGACCCGCCCGCACGGCATTGCGCAAAGAAGGCTTACTGGTTTGCACAAAGAGTTGAATAGTGCCGGATTCGATCGCAACACTGTGGCCAACTTGCTCCCAGTCTTCGTCGGCGAATGCAGGGAAGGTGAGCTTGCGTTTGATCAGTCGAAGTTGCCCCTGCAAATCACAGCGATGGTCAGCACTCGCCAGGAACATCTTGAGGTCTGCGGGGCGATAACCAAGCTGAAGCTCAAGATAGACCAAACCTGTGCTGATGTCTTCAGAGCGAATCGATTCGATATCAAAAAGTGTTTCCAGCCCTTGCAATTCAGTAAGCTTCGCGCGTAAGCGCTCTTTGAATTCAAAAGCAGGGCTGGTGCTGTTCTCCCTGGGTCGTACGATGACGGGTCTGGGTGGCAGCGTTGCTTGCTTCCAGGCATGAGGCCCGATAAGTTGCGCGAGTAACCGCGCTCCGGTTTTTGACCTATCTCGACTCAGCAGGTGCTCCAAGTCAAGCTCGATAAGTTTATCTACCGCGTGTTCCGTCAGCGCGGAAATAGTAAGGAGTGGATTGGTCTCGAGCGAACAGGGCAGGATTGATCCGTCCATCACGTAGAGTCCTGGAATCACTCGTCGGTTGGAGCGATCAAACACCCGGCCTCTAAAGTCGACGACGCCTCGCTCGACATCGTCGGCCATTGGACAGCCGCCGAGGGGGTGGACCGTGACGGCTGAGCCGCCTGGGGTGCTGCGCATCATCGAGCCGATAGCGGCGGGCACGGGTTCTCTGAGCGGATTGGGAAGGTACACGCCACCGAGCTGCTGAGGGTGGGCCAGGATTTGATCGAGACGCGCCTGCTCTGGTGAATGCTGTGGTGCCTCGAAAGGCGCTGGCCGCTCGTTGGTCCATTGGATCTTGGCATGGGCGACGGACCCTTTGTGGGCGGCTGTCGTGAGCACAATCCTCCCGCTTGCCGAATCTCGAGTCATGGCCAGGTAGAACTCAGAGCGCGCAATGGCCGCCGGATCATTGGCAAGCGGATCGACTCCGGCATCGCTGGCGGCGCTCGAAAAGCCCTCAGTCATCTTCCTGAACATTGCACTGGTGGTGACCAACTCTGAGCCAATTTCAGAAATCGCCAAAGGAATGGCACAGTCTTCAATCGTGTAGCTGGCCGGGGCCAGTCCATCGCTACCTTCCAGGCTAGCGCTGGGTATGATCTGGATTGCTCCAGTGATGGTCGGACCAGGGCGCTCGTCCAGTGTCGTGTTGATGGCCGCTAAGCCAAGGCCTAGCCCTTGCACGGCAAAGTGCGTGTTAAAGCGCGCGCTGATCGAGTCGCCGTTGGTTGAAAAGCTCTTGCCTAAGGACTTGGACAGACGACTACGAAGGCCATTACTGCGCAGCAAAATCTCGCTGCTACCAATTGCCCCGGCGGCAACGATGACGATCTTGGCCTCAATGCTTAGGGGTCTGAGGTGATCCGGAGCATCGACACTCTGCGTGGAGCGGACCTCGATGCGAAACAGTTTGGAGGTTTCGTCCCAGTGAATTTGATCGACAAGGGCCTCGGTGTAAAGTTCGGCGCCATCACTCTTGGCTTTGGGCAAGTAGTTGGTGGTCAGCGTGTTTTTTGCGCCAGTATTGCAGCCCGTGCAACAGTTCCCGCAGGAGATGCATTCCGGCTGCTCGATTCCGTTTTTATTAAGACCGTGTTCGAAGTGCGCGAAGTTTACGGTGATGGCCGGCCGTTCGATGACCGCTTCATAGCCTTCGGGAAGAGCGTCAGGTTGGTGAAGTTGTGTGTGTAAGCGTTCCAGCGCTTTCAGCTTTTTCGGTGAATGAGTTTCGGGAAGAGGCTTGGCCGCGAGGCCAATCAACGCGGAGTCAAAGTAGGGGTCAAGCTTGGCAGATTGCGAGCCTTTAAACTCCTTAGGCCAACGCGGGTCTTTGAAGATCGCTGAAAGAGGCTTTTTTGCGACGTTGGCGTTGATTTGTTAGCCGCCACCTAATGCGCACGCCACCAGCACCGAGACATTGCTGTCGTTGTCCGAGTCGCTCGGAAAGAATTGGAATAGGCTATTGGGATAACCTAGCTGCGAGCCGGTGCGGTTGCCGTTAATGCGAATTTGACTGGGTAGCTCGGCAATGTCCTCCGGGAACTCGCCCGGCAAAAACTCCTGTCCTCGCTCTAAAACAATAATTCTTTCCGATTTTGCTGGGCTCTGACTACGCGTTTTCAAATACTCCGCGAGTTTTTGCGAGGCGATTGCACCACCATAACCGCTTCCAATAACCACGATGTCTGCAAAAGTTTCCCGTCCCTGCGAATGCGGGTTTTTAGGCAGTTGACTGCGCTCGAAAAGCGTTTGAAAGGATTCCGAGAGCCAATACATGATGTTTCCCTTGTTACTCGGTGAACGACACCGTTTAAATGGTAGAGCGGCCGATCAATCAAAGCATTGCTGCGGTGCCTAAAACTTTGCCTAAATCATTTTTGCGCTTCTAAAATCTCAATAAGTTTTTGCACTCGCAAGGGCTTGTACATCACTTGAATGGCCGCTTCCTTGGCTCGTTGGCTAACCTCCTTGCGCACATCGCCGGTGATCAGTACGCTTCGGATGTTTGGCCATTGCGCGCGCATTGCCTCGATCAAGTCGATACCGTGGTAGGACTCGGAGATTTGATAGTCAACAAAAGCGATATCCACTCGGCCTCGGACGTCTTTCAACAATTGGAAGGTGATATCGGGGTTGGCACAAATCAGTAC
>JANLRI010000102.1:0-4987 GCA_031361565.1 Betaproteobacteria bacterium
CCATTAGTTTCTCGGTCGCATGGTTTGCCCTCTCCAATCTGAGCCCCTTCATTTATTTTCAGTTTTGATGATGGATCGCGCGGAACCCGATTCAGAAGCACATCGTGACGGCGCACGAGGTCCAGTGCCATCGGTCGAACACAAAAGTAGAAGCGTGCGGCACCTATGGGTTTTTGGCTTCACGGTTTCCGTCCTATTTTTAGCGGTGGCGAGCTTTAATCTCTATTTATTCAAGGTCATTGCTGCGCCAGCCAACCAGCGTATGCTTCAAAACAATGTCGGCTGGGAGCGAAGCTATAAGCCCATTCTTTTCGATGAGTTGAAACCCAAGGTGGCGGTGTTTGGCGCGTCCTGGGCGCGCGATGCCTTTGACTACGAGGAGATGACAAAGTTTTTCGGCCGCGAGTTTTTTAACTTCGCAGCCTCAGGAGCTCAGCCCTATGAGAACTTGCGCTTTCTTCAATCTGCTTTGGCGGCGGGCACGCTAGACACGGTCATCTTGAATCTCGATTCCTTCTCCGCTTATCAGCGCCGCCCTCCCACTCAATATGGTTTTAATGAAGATATCTTGAGTGTGCAGGCCGACGGCAGCGCCAATCGCCTGAAAGCCTGGCACCGGATGTTTGCCATCACACTATCGGGCGCGGCTATTGCCTCGAATATTTCTTCGTTGAAGCTCATGGCCGAAGCGCAAAAAGGTCGCACCAAAGAGGAACTATTAAGGGCCTATGATCGCGCCGATTACAAAGTGCTCGGTGCAGAAATAGCAGACTATAAAAAGCAACGTCAGCAGGGCGTGTTCCCTGACATCCCGCGACGGGAAGCGAGTCTTGCCGCATTGGCAGAGCAGAAAAGCTATCTTGGTTATTTGCGAAGCGCCCTGGCTGCGGCCTGCCAAAGCGGTGTAACGACGATTGGCTACCTTACCCCTCATCACGCCTTGGCTCTTCATCGCGAGCCGAAGAATGAGATGCTCCTGGCCCGTAAGCTTGCAATACTCGCTGCCCTGCAGGAGGCGCGCCAAAGCTGCAAAGGCCAGCTCAGGTTTTATGACTTCTACACACCCAATCGGGTGAGCCTGGAAGGCGTTACTAGTGAGGTGGAGCGGGCTCACTGGTACCGCTCCGATCTGCATCCTCGACCAACGATTGGGCTGGCTATGGCAGAGGTGATGTTCGCTTCCAGCCCAAATGACAATGAGTTTGGTACGGATCTCTTAGCGATGTCCGATCAAGCTGCTGAGGTTTGGATTCGGGAGCGGTTTGGGCGTTGGTTTTCGAACTAGTGGCGAACTGTTCCATCAAAAGAAAAACCCCCGCCACTTTCGCAACGAGGGTTGAAGTCTACTTTAGAGCACGTCCTTGCGGACGTGCCTTTCAAGCAATCACTGGACCGACTTAGGCCTGACGCAGCTTCTCAGGCGTCATGGGTAAGCTACGAATACGCTTACCTAGCAACTTAGATACCGCATTGGCAGTAGCCGCCACCGATACCGCAGTTCCAGGCTCACCAATACCGCCAGGCTTCTCCATGCTCTTGACCAAGACGCTGTCAATGACTGGCGCTTCGTTCATGCGCATGACGCGATAGTTGTTGAAGTTGGTCTGCTGAACCACGCCCTTATCATAGGTGATCTCGTTGTAAAGCGCCGAGCTCAGACCATAGATCACGCTAGACATGATTTGCGCTTCAACGATGTCAGGATTGACCACTTGACCCAAATCGGTCACTGCCGTGATCTTGTGCACACGGATTTCGCCGTCGCTACCCTGAGATACCTCCGAAACCATCGCCATATAGGTATCGTATCCATCCATCAAAGCCACGCCTTGCGCGCGACCTGCTGGTAGAGGCTTGCCCCAACCAGCGCGTTCTGCCACTTGGCGCAGCACATTGGCGAAACGAGGCTTGTTCTTGAGCAAGTCGAGACGGAAAGCGACGGGGTCTTTGCCAGCAGCTACGGCCATCTCATCAATAAAGCCTTCGTTTGCAAAAGCATTTTGATAGTGGCTGACGCAACGCCAGTAACCCACACGTGAACCCGTGTCGTGCATGACCAAACTTGTTGAAGTATTGGGAACTTCATAAGGAGGTACAGCATACTCAAGCACGAATGGATCCGCGACATCTTTTGGCAGGCCGAAGGCGCGTTGCGTGACGGACTGGGCGGTGATCTGATGGCCATAAGCGACTACATTGCCACCGGCATCAAGGGCGCCGCGCATACGATTCAATGACAAAGGACGGTAGAAGTCATGAGTCATGTCGTCTTCGCGCGTCCACAACAACTTGACGGGGCGACCGACTGCTTTGGAGATCAAAGCCGCCTGAATCACAAAATCAAGCTCAATACGACGACCAAAGCCGCCACCCAGGAAGGTGGTTTCGACCGTGATGTCCTCAGGCTTGACACCGAGCACCGCACTCACTGCACCCGTCACACCCTGTTGGAACTGGGTGGGGCCGATGAGGTGAACTTTACCGTTGTTAAAGCTGGCCAGGAAGTTCATCGGCTCAAGTGGAGCATGGGCCAAATGAGGAACGGTATATTCCGCGCTCATGACCTTAGCGCCGCCGCGTACCGCGGTTTCGTAATTACCCGTGGTGTTCACATGGAACAGCTTGCCATTGTCGGCCGCTGCTTTTGTGGACGCCCACATGCTCGCTGTGCTGAGGTTGGCGCCTGCGCCAGCGTCCCACTGCACGGTGACTACTTCACGAGCCTTCTTGGCTTGCCAGTAGCTATTGGCCACTACTGCCACACCGTCGCCGATATTGACCACGTCGATGACACCGGGCATGGCCTTGGCTTTGCTACCGTCGAAACTGGTGGCCTTGCCGCCAATCACTGGGGATTGAACGACCGAGGCATACACCATACCGGGTAACTTGGCATCAATACCGAACACGGCCGTGCCGTTGACCTTCATTGCCGTATCCAGGCGCTTAACCCTTGTACCAATGATCGTGAAGTCTTTCGGATCCTTCAAAGCAACCTTCTCGGGTACTTTGAGCTTGGCAGCGTCCGAAGCCATCGCACCATAAGTAGCGCTTTGGCCGCTAGGCCCTGTCAACATGCCATCTTTGGCAGTGACCTGAGCCATCGCAACGCCCCATTTCTTGGAAGCTGCTTCACGTAACATTTCACGAACTTGGGCACCGCCTAAGCGAAGCTTTTCCCAGCCTTCACGTACGGAGGTAGAACCACCAGTAATTTGCGCACCCAGGAAGGCGTTAGCGTACGCCGCGCCTGGAGGGGCAATGGCCACTTTTACTTTGTCGATAGGAACGCTGAGTTCCTCAGCAA
Organism: Betaproteobacteria bacterium; assembly: GCA_031361565.1. Classification (GTDB taxonomy): domain Bacteria; phylum Pseudomonadota; class Gammaproteobacteria; order Burkholderiales; family Burkholderiaceae_E; genus JAPOKJ01. The sequence continues at coordinate 3,308 of JANLRI010000102.1, forward strand.
TCAGCATAGGCATCGAGGTGTAAACCCCTTGACCCATTTCTGAACGTGCCGAGATCAGGGTGATGATGTTGTCATCACTAATATGAACCCAAGCATTGGGGGTGTAAACGGTACCCGCTGCCTGAGCGGTCTTTGGACCCATTGGCAGTTCGAGACCCAGCATCAAGCCGGTAGTGGCGATGGTGCCTGTTTTAACGAAATCGCGACGATTAATAGTCATGGTCTGTTCTCCTTAACCGCGCATTTCTGCAGCAGCGTCTTTAATCGCTGCGGCGATACGACCATAGGTGCCACAACGGCACAGATTGCCGCTCATAGCATCTTGGATGTCTTTGTCGGACGGGTTCTTGTTTTTTGAAAGAAGCGCTGTCGCCGCCATTAGCTGACCGGATTGGCAATATCCGCACTGAGGCACGTCATGCTTGATCCAGGCTTTTTGAAGCGGATGAGTGTTCGCACTGCCGAGCGACTCAATGGTTGAAATTTGCTGACCAGCAATTGCCGACACCGGAGTGACGCAAGCGCGGCCAGGGGCGCCGTTCACGTGAATGGTGCAAGCACCACAAAGAGCTACACCGCAACCAAATTTGGTACCAGTGAGGCCGAGTTCGTCTCGAATAACCCATAAGAGCGGGGTATCCGGTTCTGAATTGGCTGAAACGGAACGTCCGTTCAGCGTAAAGCTAGTCGCCATGAAATCTCCTCGTTAAACTTTCTTGTCACCCAAACTACTTGGGATCACTGAACCAGTGAAACTTCCTCCTCCACTGATATACCGTTACAGTATCACCGAGTGAATTGCTTTCAAAGCAAAATCTCTGTCAAATGAAAGGCTTGGCAGAGTTTCTTGCTGCTGGGCGCATGCACTTTGCTGCTACCTTGTTCATCATTACGGATTTCTTTTCCATGTGTACTCTCGCCTACGTCCATCTCAACACGCCCAATCTTGAGGCGATGGGCTTGTTTTATCGGGAGCAGCTTATGCTGCCTGCCACGTTTAGGCTTGAAATGGGGAACAGTGAACTCGTAACGTCCTCAGAAAGCCTTTTGTTTTGCGGTGTCGGACGACGGATCCTCCTAAGCAAAGCGGATCAACCGGGATTAAAAGAAATTGGTTTGCAAGTGTTCGCTCCGCGCTGGCGTCAGGCTTGTCTCATTTTGAGAAAATTTGATGCTGTAACTGTGGAGCAACACCCGATCTTTAAAAAAGCCATGGCAATCACCGATCCCGACGGAAATCGTATCGTTTTCGGTGTGGGTTCCCGAGTCAATAAGCGGGTTATTCAAAAGGAGGCCAGCAAGGGCCGCCCCTTGCTTGCGCGTTTGCAACATTTTGGCTTGGGTTCGTTACGCATTTCCGAATTGGCTGCGTTCTACCAGAACAAACTTGGCTTCGCGCTGTCGGATTATGTGACGGGTGAAGATCGAAAGCTGCGCTCAACTTTTATGCGCGGCACCGAAGAGCATCACGTGCTCGCGTTGTTTGGCAATGGCAAATCGGGCTTAGATCACTTCAGTTTCGAGGCGCCTGATTGGAACGGGATTCGTGACTGGGCAGATCATTTTGCGCAATTAGGGACCAAGATCTTCTGGGGTGCGGGGCGCCATGGCGTGGGCAACAATTTGTTTATCTTTGTGCATGACCCTGATGGAAATATGGTCGAAATTTCCGCCGAGTTG
>JANLRI010000109.1:0-3002 GCA_031361565.1 Betaproteobacteria bacterium
ATCGCGGCTGCAAGCTCACCGTGGTGCCGGCACAAACTTCGGCCGCTGAGGTATTGGCGCTCAAGCCTGATGGTGTTTTCTTATCGAATGGCCCCGGCGATCCAGAGCCTTGCGAGTACGCCATTGCAGCCAGTAAGGCTCTGATTGAGCAGGGCCTACCGACCTTTGGTATTTGCCTGGGCCATCAAATCATGGGCTTAGCGTCAGGCGCAAAAACCATGAAGATGAAGTTTGGTCATCATGGGGCGAATCATCCAGTCAAAGACCACGACACGGGTCAGGTACTGATTACGAGCCAGAATCATGGCTTTGCGGTTGACCCGGCGAGCCTGCCTAAGAATTTGCGTATTACTCATACCTCTTTGTTTGATGGTTCAATTCAGGGGCTAGCCCGTACCGATAGGCCCGCTTTTTGTTTTCAAGGCCATCCCGAAGCTAGCCCCGGCCCACATGATATTGAGTATTTGTTTGACCGCTTTATGCGCTTAATGGATCAGGCGGCGACGGCCCCTGCAGTCGGAGCCAAGGCCTAATTTGGCTTTCTCTTCGCGCTTGAGTGAATCCGCTGTGTGAACCCATGTTGACCCGCCGCCGAGATGTTCGAAATAATTCACGCCAGTGCCATGATCGGAAAGTGGCTGGAGCAACTCCCAGTCGATATTCGGTCCTGGTTGTCCTCAATCTATTGGCCTTTCATGGCGGCATGCCTGGCGCTGATCGTTTGGCGCTTGTCTCACTCAAAAGATACTTTGCCGCATGGCGAGGTCAAACTTACTTGGTACAAGCCTTCGCAGTGGTTGCGGCGCTGGCTGAGCTTACGCGAGCAGGGTTACGCCAAGTCACCGGCGTGGTTTTCAAAATACATGAGGGTGGTGCAGACCGTGCACAACTGGATCGGCGCATTTTTTGCGTTAATTCTGGCACTGTTCTGTATCGCCATGGCCTTGGCCTTGGAAGATGTTTCGCGCGTGCTCTGGCTGATCGCTGGTGTACTCGGCTTAGGGTGGGCTTGGGGCATGGCAAGAACTGTAGCAGTAGAAGCGTCTAAATAATTTTAGCTAGAAGCAATAGAAGAAAGTAAAAAAGAGGCCCTTATGCCTAAACGTAGTGATTTAAAAAGTATTCTGATTATCGGCGCTGGCCCGATCATCATCGGTCAGGCTTGCGAGTTTGACTATTCCGGCGCACAAGCGTGTAAGGCCCTGCGCCAAGAGGGTTATCGCGTCATCTTGGTGAACAGCAATCCCGCCACCATCATGACGGATCCAGAGACAGCGGATGTGACCTACATTGAGCCCATCACCTGGCAGGTCGTGGAGCGCATTATTGACAAAGAGCGGCCCGATGCCATTTTGCCAACGATGGGTGGGCAGACTGCGCTAAATTGCGCGCTTGATTTGCATCATCATGGCGTGCTTACCAAATATGGCTGTGAGTTGATCGGTGCATCTCCCGAGGCGATTGATAAGGCCGAGGATCGTTCCAAATTCAAACAGGCCATGACCAAGATTGGTCTTGGCTCGGCACGTTCCGGTATTGCTCATACCGTGGAAGAGGCCTGGGTTGTGCAAAAAACTCTGGGCTTCCCGGTCATCATTCGCCCCAGCTTTACGCTCGGCGGCACGGGCGGCGGCATCGCCTATAACGGCGAAGAGTTTGAGGCGATATGTAAGCGGGGTATTGAAGCCTCTCCGACGCATGAGCTCCTCATCGAAGAAAGCTTGATCGGCTGGAAAGAGTACGAGATGGAAGTGGTCCGCGACCACAAAGACAATTGCATCATCGTCTGCTCCATTGAGAACTTGGACCCCATGGGCGTGCATACCGGTGACTCCATCACGGTTGCACCCGCTCAAACCCTGACCGACAAAGAGTACCAACTACTCCGTAACGCCTCGATTCAAATCCTGCGCGAGATCGGCGTCGATACCGGTGGCTCAAATGTACAGTTCTCGATCAATCCCAAAGATGGTCGCATGATCGTCATTGAGATGAACCCAAGGGTGTCGCGGTCGTCCGCCTTGGCTTCAAAAGCAACCGGCTTCCCGATTGCTAAGATCGCCGCCAAACTCGCGGTCGGCTATACCCTGGATGAGTTGCAAAACGACATCACCGGTGGTGCTACTCCCGCCTCGTTTGAACCCTCAATCGATTACGTCGTCACCAAAATTCCACGCTTCACGTTTGAGAAATTCCCTCAGGCCGATTCTCGCCTCACCACTCAAATGAAATCGGTCGGCGAAGTGATGGCCATTGGCCGCAACTTCCAAGAGAGTTTCCAAAAGGCCTTGCGCGGCCTGGAAACTGGTATTGACGGCATGGATGAGCGCAGTACCGACGAAGACGACATCACCCGCGAAATCGGTGAGCCTGGCCCCGAGCGCATTCTGTACGTGGGCGACGCGTTCCGTATCGGAATGTCGGTGGAAGATATTTTCGAGGAGTCCGGTATTGACCCTTGGTTCCTGGCACAAATCGAAGAAATCATTCAGCTCGAAAAGAAAATCGCGAGCCGTGATATTTCCAGTCTTTCGGCGGCCGAGATGCGTTTCCTGAAGGGTAAGGGTTTCTCGGACCGGCGTATGGCCAAGCTTGCTGGCACCAATGCCGACGCGGTGCGTGAATTGCGTCACGCGCTTGGGGTACGCCCCGTGTATAAGCGAGTTGATACTTGCGCCGCTGAGTTCGCTACCCACACCGCCTACATGTATTCGACCTACGAAGATGAGTGCGAGGCCAAGCCTACTAATAAGAAAAAGATTATGGTCTTGGGTGGTGGCCCGAACCGGATTGGTCAGGGCATTGAGTTTGATTATTGCTGCGTACACGCTGCTTTCGCTTTGCGTGAGGATGGTTTCGAGACCATCATGGTCAATTGCAACCCCGAAACCGTTTCGACCGATTACGATACTTCAGATCGTCTCTACTTCGAGCCGCTCACGCTAGAAGATGTGCTTGAAATTGTCGCAGTCGAAAAACCACTTGGCGTGATCGTGCAGTAC
>JANLRI010000283.1:0-5625 GCA_031361565.1 Betaproteobacteria bacterium
AATTCTCGAAGCCTTGAACAAGGCCGTGCGTCAAACCATGGACAACCCAGCGCTCAAAGACAAACTTCTCAGGTCAGGTGCCGAGCCTGCGCCTTCCACCTCTAAAGAATTGGCCAGCGTCCTCAAGCAGGACACAGAAAAATGGGCTAGGCTAATCCGCGCCAAGAACATAAGGCCAGATTAAGCTTGCTGCGTCGCACCAATAGAGCCGCCGTCCTAAAACCACCGCCATTCGTCGACTTATGAATTGACAATAAGTTCAGACTGGAAAATAGTACGGTCGTTCGTTCTTTTCGGAACTTCAACCGGCTGTTAATCCCTGATGACTGACCCAAAACCTCTACGCAAAGGAGAGCAAACCCGCGCCGCGATTCTGAATTCTGCTGTTGGGCTTGCTGCTCAGCAAGGCCTTGAGGGCATCACGATCGGCACTTTGGCTGATCTTATGCAGATGAGTAAGAGCGGGGTTTTCGCCCATTTTGGATCTCGGGAGGATCTACAAATTGCCGTACTCAAGGAATACGAGCGGCGCTTTGTGGACGATGTTCTGAAACCCAGCCTGAGCGCCCGGCGTGGTCTGCCGCGCTTAGTCGCGATTTTCGAGCATTGGCTTGACAACACCGTCGTCGAAGTCACGCATGGCTGCATTTGGATCTCTGGTGCGGCCGAGTATGACGACCGACCTGGCCCCGTGCGTGAAGCCTTGGTGGCCATCGTAAAGGCCTGGCAGCGCGAAATCAACAAGGCGATTCGCCAAGCGATTGACGAAGGCCACCTTGATTCGGGTGAGGATGCTTCTGAAATGACCTCGGACCTGATTTTCGATCTCAATAGCGTGATTCTTGCCCTCCACCATGATGCACGCCTATTGAATACCCCTGATGCCGTCGCAAGGGCGCGCCGTAGTTTTAACCGGCTCGTTAAAGCTCGCTTGGCGGCTCCGTTTAATTTTTCATCACCGTCAGTCCCCAAGACTTCACTTCTTCAGCAATAAAGGAAGAAAAATGCCCCAGTACACTCCCCCCTTACGCGAAATGCAGTTTGTGATGCACGAGTTGCTCAATGCCGAAGCGGTACTCAAAACCCTGCCCAAGCACAAGGAAGTCAACCGCGAGTTGATCGATCAGGTTTTGGAGGAGGGAGGCAAGTTTTGCGCCGAGGTGCTCTTGCCAATTAATCAAAGTGGTGATGAAGAGGGCTGCACCCATATGGGCAACGGCGTCGTCAAAACTCCCAAGGGTTTTAAAGAAGCTTTCGCGAAATTCTGCGAGGCTGGTTGGCCGTCTTTGTCCTGCGCCGAAGAGCACGGTGGACAAGGCCTGCCGCATATTATGCAAACTGGTTTCCAGGAAATGATGAACTCCACCAATCAAGCGTGGACCATGTATCCCGGCCTGACCCACGGTGCCTACGCCTGCCTTGCCCACCACGGCAGCGATGCCTTGAAGGCTGCTTATCTGCCCAAGCTCGTATCTGGCCAATGGCTAGGGACCATGTGCTTGACCGAACCCCATTGCGGTACGGATTTAGGGATGCTGCGCAGCAAGGCCGAAGCTCAGCCTGACGGCAGTTTCAAAATTACTGGTAATAAAATTTTCATTTCGGCGGGTGAACATGACATGAGCGAAAACATCATTCATCTGGTGTTAGCTCGCATGACCGACTCGCCACCTGGCGTGAAGGGCATCTCACTCTTTCTCGTGCCCAAATTTATTCCCAATGTCGATGGCAGTCTCGGTGCTCGAAATGGCATTCTATGTGGGCGCATCGAGGAAAAAATGGGCATTCATGGCAATGCAACGTGTGCGATGGATTTGGACGGAGCGATTGGATGGCCCGTAGGGGAAGCAAACAAAGGCCTGAACGCCATGTTCGTGTTCATGAATGCTGCTCGCCTGGGCGTGGGTATGCAATCCCTGGGTTTAATGGAGGCCGCCTATCAAAACTCGGCGGCCTACGCCAAAGAGCGCGTTCAAGGCCGCTCCCTGTCCGGTCCGAAAGCGCCCGACAAACAAGCTGATCCGATCATTGTTCATCCGGATGTTCGTCGCATGTTGCTGACTCAGCGGGCCTATACCGAGGGCTCAAGAGCCTTGGCCTATTGGGTGAGCTTGATGATTGATGAGTATGAAAACCATCCCGACGCACAGGAGCGTAAGACCATCGAGCAAATGGTCGCCTTGCTGACCCCGATCGTGAAAGCATTCATTACCGATGCGGGTTGGGAATGTACGAGTCTCGCGCTTCAGGTGTTTGGTGGGCATGGCTACATTCGGGAGTGGGGAATGGAGCAACTCGTGCGCGACTCCCGAATCAACATGATCTATGAGGGCACCAATACGATTCAATCCTTGGATTTATTAGGCCGTAAGGTCTTATCGAACAATGGCGCAACATTAAGAACCTTTGGCAAGTTAGTCAGCGACCTGATCGAGAGTGAGGGCCATCGCGAAGACATGGCTGAATTTATCAATCCTCTGGCTGATCTTGGTCAAAAGGTTGAAAAGCTCACGACCGAAATTGGCATGAAGGCTTTTGGCAATCAAGACGAAGCCGGTGCCGCCGCCGTGCCTTACTTGCGCGTCGTGGGTCACTTAGTGTTGTCCTATCTCTGGGCGCGCATGGCTAAAATTGCCTTGGACAAGCAGTCGACCGGCGATAATTTCTATAAAGCGAAACTGGCGACAGCGCGCTTCTATTTTGCCAAATTGCAACCAGAGACAGCTTCTTTGATCCGCGTTGCTCGCAGCGGCGCCGCGCCACTCATGGATCTGGACGCTTCACTCTTTTAATCTACCGAAACCGATTCACTGACTGATTCCGCTTGACGGATACATTGCTAAGGAGAAAGATGATGTTTTCAATCGAAAAAATGCTGGCAAAGACGAGCCTACTCGCCACCCTTGGGATCATTGCGGCGAGTGCCTTTGCCCAGGCCGATTCGCCGGTTGGGCTCTGGAAAAATATTGACGACAAAACTGGCGAGGCCAAGGGTTTGATTCGCATTAGTGAAAATGCAGGCGTGATCAGCGGGAAGATTGAGAAGGTCCTGACCAAGGGCCAGGAAGATGCGAAATGCGAAGCTTGTGAAGGCGCATTGAAAGACCTGCCTGTGGCAGGCATGCAGATTATTTCAGGCTTGAAGAAAGGTGCAGCATGGTACGAGGGCGGCACCATTCTTGATCCTAATAATGGCAAGGTCTACAAGGCGCGCTTGAAGTTGGTGGATGAAGGAAAAAAGCTTGAAGTACGCGGCTATATCGGCGCACCCTTGCTTGGCCGAACTCAAACCTGGGTACGCGAGTAAACGCCGTGGCCCCTTTAGTTTTAACGCAGGATATTAAGATGCCGCAATTCAATGTAAAGAAAGTCGCCGTATTGGGCGCAGGTGTGATGGGTGCACAAATTGCTGCGCACTGTGTCAATGCCAAGGTGCCCGTCATTTTATTTGACCTGCCCGCCAAGGCTAAAGAGGGTGAACCCCTGCCGGACAAAAATGCCATTGTCTTGAAGGCCATAGAAGGCCTTAAGAAGCTCAGTCCGGCGCCCCTGGGTCATGCCGATCTCGCCAGCTTCATTCAGCCTGCAAATTACGAAACAGATCTTGATTTACTCAAGGGTTGTGATCTCGTCATTGAGGCGATTGCTGAGCGGATGGAATGGAAGCATGACCTTTATAAAAAGGTGGCGTCTTTCGTGGCACCTCATGCGATTTTCGCGACCAACACTTCGGGGCTGTCTATCTCCAAACTCGCTGAGGGCATGGCCGACGTTGATTTAAAGGCGCGCTTTTGTGGGGTGCATTTCTTCAACCCGCCGCGCTACATGCATTTGGCTGAGCTAATTCCTACTGCCGCGACTCGTCCAGAGATTTTGAATCAGCTTGAAGACTTTCTAACACGGGTCTTGGGCAAGGGCGTGATCCGGGCCAACGATACTCCCAACTTCATTGCCAATCGTGTGGGTATTTTCGGAATTCTTGCAACGGTCATAGAAGCGCAGAAATTCAATCTCCCGATCGATATTGTGGACGATCTCACTGGCGAAAAAATGGGCCGCGCGAAATCCGCAACCTTCCGTACGGCCGACGTGGTTGGGTTGGATGTGTTGGGCCACGTCATCAAGACCATGCAAGATAACTTGCGGGTGGACGGTGTGGCGAGTGCTCGCGATCCGTTCGCGGCGCACTTCGCTACACCGGCACCTATTGCCAAGCTCCTTGCTGCCGGTGCTCTGGGCCAAAAAACCGGGGCTGGTTTCTATAAGAAGGTGGGTCGCGAAATTCTGCGTCTCGATCTCGCGAGTGGCGAGTATGTGGCGGGAGGCGGGAAGGCCGACGAAACGGTGGCCCGCATCCTTAAGAAAAAAGACCCTGCCGAACGCTTAAAGCTTTTGCGTGAGTCGTCCAACCCCCAAGCGCAGTTTGCCTGGGCAATTCTCAGAGATACTTTTCACTACATTGCCGTGCATCTTGAGACGATTGCAGACAATGCACGCGACCTTGACCTTGCGATGCGCTTTGGTTTTGGCCAGAAGCAGGGGCCGTTCGAATTGTGGCAGGCCGCGGGTTGGAGCCAGGTGGCCGCCTGGGTGAATGAAGACATTGCGGCCGGTAAAGCGCTATGCAATACCCCCATGCCGGCTTGGGTGACGGATGGGCGCGATGGTGTGCACAAAGCGGAGGGCTCGTGGAGCCCGAGCAAGAAAGCCTATGTGCCCGTTTCGGACTTGCCAGTCTATGGACGGCAGGTGTTCCGGGCCGGTGTGTTCGGGCAAATTCCTCGCGACCCGGCCAACTTCGGCAATACCCTCTTCGAGAACGAAGAGGCTCGTCTGTGGACCTTAACTGAACGCGGCCTGGATGACGTGGTGATTCTGAGTTTGCACAGCAAAATGAATACCTTGGGCGCGGGGGTGGTTGAAGCTGTTGCCAAGGGTGTCGCGCAGGCCGAATCAAGCTATAAAGGTTTGGTGGTGTGGAGTCCGACGTCACTCACCGGCGGTGCGTTTTCTGCGGGAGCGAACCTCGAAGCCATGCTACCCACCTTTATGAAGGGTGGCGCTAAAGCGATTGAGCCCGAGGAGAAAAAGCTGCAGGAAGCGATGCTCGCCTTGCGCTATGCGAATGTTCCCACGGTAGCCGCAGTAAGTGGCTTAGCGTTGGGCGGAGGCTGCGAGATGGCGCTGTATTGCAGTAAGCGCGTGGCCAATCTCGAGAGCTATGTGGGCCTAGTTGAAGTCGGTGTTGGGTTGATTCCTGGCGCTGGCGGATTAGTCTACGGTGCTCGCCGAGCGGCGGAAGAACGTGCGGCAGCACCTGAGGCATATCTCTTGCAGTTCTTGACCAAGTATTTTATGAATGCGGCTACGGCCAACGTGGCCAAGAGCGCGCTTGAAGCCCGTAAAATGGGTTACCTCTTGGAGAGTGACCTGATCGTGTTTAACCCGCATGAGTTGCTCTACATTGCGGTGCGCGAAGCCAAGGCGATGCATGATGCGGGCTATCATCCTCCAATGAAGGCGCTTTTCCCGGTTGCAGGCCGACCTGGCATCGCCACCATCACCGCTCAGCTCGTCAATATGCGCGATGGTGCCTTCATAACTGCACATGATTTTCATTTGGGC
>JANLRI010000213.1:0-2549 GCA_031361565.1 Betaproteobacteria bacterium
GACTACAGCCAAGTGGTGAGCTTGGATTTAGGATCGGTGACTCCCTCTTTGGCGGGTCCAAAGCGCCCGCAAGATCGTATAGAGATCACTCACCTTTCGAGCAGCTTCAAATCCTTGTTCAGCGCCACCACCGCCGACAACGGTTTCAACCAGGCACCTGAAAAATTCGAAATGGCCTACACCGACGCAGACGGAATATCGGTGAAAAATGGCGATATATTGATCGCCGCGATCACTTCTTGCACCAACACCTCGAACCCAAGCGTGATGCTCGCCGCAGGGCTCTTGGCGAAGAAGGCCGTTGAGGCAGGCCTCAAGGTCCGACCACACATAAAAACCTCCTTGGCCCCCGGCTCGCGAATGGTCACGGAGTATCTGGAAAAAGCGGGCCTATTACCTTACCTCTCCAAGCTCGGATTCAATGTGGCGGCCTACGGTTGCACGACCTGCATTGGTAATGCCGGTGATCTTACCCCGGCACTGAACGACACAATTATCGAAAACGATTTAATTTGCGCCGCGGTGCTCTCAGGAAATCGCAATTTCGAAGCACGCATTCATCCCAACCTTAAAGCCAACTTTCTCGCCTCACCACCGCTCGTGGTGGCTTACGCATTAGCCGGAACCATTAACAAGGATCTAATGACGGAACCCATCGGTATCGGCAAAGGCGGCAAGGCCATTTTCCTTGGCGATATTTGGCCGAGCAGTGAAGAGATTCATCGCCAGATGAAACACGCGATGAACGGTCCGGGCTTCAAGGCCAACTACCAGAAAATACGGACCGAACCCGGCAAGCTTTGGGAGAACATTCAGGGCGTGTCTGGTCAAGTGTATACCTGGCCGCCATCGAGTTACATTGCCAAACCTCCGTTCTTTGAGAGTTTCGCAATGAACCCATCAACCGCTTCCGCGCCGATCCTGGGCGCTCGCGCCTTGGGCCTATTTGGCGACTCAATCACGACCGACCATATATCGCCCGCAGGATCGATTCAAGAACAGAGTCCGGCGGGGCAGTGGCTGAAAAATCACGGCATCACGAAGGCGGACTTTAATTCCTATGGTGCCCGTAGAGGCAATCATGAAATCATGATGCGAGGCACCTTCGCCAATGTTCGAATCAAAAACCTGATGCTGCCCGCGCGTGCAGACGGGTCCCTAGAAGAAGGCGGAGTCACCTTGTTCCAACCGAGCGGAGAAAAGCTCTTTATTTACGATGCTGCAATGCGCTATCAAGAGCAGAAGGTGCCAACCCTCGTATTCGGCGGCGAAGAGTATGGCACCGGATCGTCGCGCGATTGGGCGGCCAAGGGCACCCAACTACTCGGTGTGAAAGCGGTGATCGCGCGCAGCTTTGAACGCATCCACCGCTCGAATCTCGTGGGCATGGGCGTACTGCCCCTGCAATTTAAGCCGGGCGATTCTTGGCCATCGCTCGGCATCACCGGCGATGAAGTTTTTGATGTAGAGGTACCCCTGACATTGGCTCCTCAACAAGAAATCGTAATGACGATCCATGCTCGCGATGGAAGTTCTCGCCGTATTCAGTTGTTGTCAAGAATCGACACTCCGATTGAAGTTGACTACTTCTTGCACGGAGGTATCCTGCCCTACGTGCTAAGGGAGCTTATGGCTGCTTGAAAACAACGTTTTTGAGTTATAGTCAAGACGCTCCTTTAAGAAATCTCATGACATCGCCTTCCCAAGAAAAATCTGAGGCCAATAAGCCGATATCGCCTGTTACTGCGACGCCTCAGATTACTCGGACGATCTCCTGGTCGCACGCACTTAAAATCTTTGTCTTAACGGCGCTTGCCTGTTTGGCTGCGCACATGCTCAGCGTTAATCGCCCCGAGTTGCTCCTCATCTGGCTGCCGTCTGGCTTAGCGATGGCTTTATCCTGGCGGCTAGGCGCTTGGTCGATTGCACCGGTGGCGCTTGGAGCCCTAATCGCCGCACTAGCCACTTATTCTTCCAGCCCGACACCTTTAGGAACTGCACTTGCGACCTTAGTCTTGAGTTCACTCGGCCCTTGGGCCGGGGTACTAATCCTAAAAAGACTCATCGACTGGAAACCGGTGGAATCAAATCTTGAAGGCGTCATCCGGTTTGTCGGAGTCGCTCTTCTTGTCGTCGCTCCGATCAATGCTTTGGCAATGGTTCTCTTGAGCGAAGGATTCGGTCTCGCGTCATTTCTCCATCCTGTCGAGGTTTTTATCGGTTGGTGGCTCATCGATTCGCTTGGCTCGCTTCTTATTTCGCCTGTCGTTAACAGTCTTTTCGAGCGTGACGAGAAATTTAAGGAGCCTTCGGCCAGAATTACCAGTCGCCCCTTGGTGTACTTGCAATATCGGCTCCAAGCAACTGCGAGCATCGATTTAAGCGCAATAGCAGCAACGGCGGCCGTGATTGCAGGGGCGTTAGTCCTCGTCAGCTTGGGGCAGCGCAACTTAGCCTATGGTTTAGGGCTCATGGCCATGCCTATTGCGGTCTGGATTGCCATTCGGTGCGACACCCGTACGACGGCCTTCAGTCTCTTGCTTACCGTG
>JANLRI010000262.1:0-24689 GCA_031361565.1 Betaproteobacteria bacterium
GGATTGAAACAAAGACATCCGGCGATTGGCCACCACCGCGCGGCAAGGATTCGCCCGCCAGTGATGGCGGGCGTGGATTGAAACCCCAGAGTGGCGTTACTTCAAGTAGGAAAGCTTTGGATTCGCCCGCCAGTGATGGCGGGCGTGGATTGAAACTCCCCTGGTTGGTGTTTTACCGCGCAGTCAAGTTGGATTCGCCCGCCAGTGATGGCGGGCGTGGATTGAAACAGGTCCTCCGGGTAGACCGACTCCATCACTCTCAGATTCGCCCGCCAGTGATGGCGGGCGTGGATTGAAACCCCGGCGTACTGAGTAACAACCCCTTGCTGTGCCGATTCGCCCGCCAGTGATGGCGGGCGTGGATTGAAACAATGCCTTCGAAAAGACGTGTAAAACTGGAGTCAAAGATGCACTTGCCAGTGATAGTGGATAAATGCTTCTCAAAGTCCCGAGTCAAATTAGACTCGTTTCCGCGAAAGAACTAACGTCCCTTAAATTGCGGCGCCCGCTTCTCGACAAAAGCCGCCGCAGCCCCTTTATGATCCTCCGTCTCAAACGTTCGGATCATATGAATCGCTTCGGCATCAAGCGTATCGCTCAGGCTGCCTCTGAGGGCGGTATTGAGATTACGCTTCATGTAGCCGACGGCAATGGTGGGTAGCGACGCGAGTTCTTGCGCATACTCTTTGGCCGCTTTGGCCAGTTGCTCGAAGGGCACCACCCGATTAAGCATGCCGATTTTTTGGGCTTCATCGGCTCGTATGACTTTACCGGTGAAGTAGAGCTCGCGAGCCATGGCTGCACCGACTAAATGATTCAGGAAGTAGCTGCCTCCGAAATCGCCGGAGAGACCGATCTTGGAAAAGGCCGTGGTGAGCTTGGCGTCGTCGGCGGCGATGCGCATGTCGCAAGCCAGTGCCAAAGACAGGCCTGCCCCCGCGGCCGGGCCAGGAATTACGGCAAGCGTCGGTTTGGGCATTTCATGTAAGAGGCGGCTTACCTCCATGCGGGCCCGCAAGTCGGTGACTCTTTGATCAAAGGTTTGCTCGTCGCCACCCGTGGCGCGCTTGGCGAAGCCCTTGACGTCACCACCTGAGCAAAAGGCACGGCCCGCTCCCGTCAGCACCACTACTCGAACCGAGCTGTCGTTGGCGAGGCGCGCTAGTGCTTCAGGCAAGGCCGTCATCATCTCGCGGCTGAGTGCGTTGCGCGAATCTTCGCGGTTCATGGTTAAGGTGGCAATGCCGTTGTCGATGGATTCGAGCAGGTCCTGAGTCATTCTTGTCTCCCGGAGTGGTGTGTGCGGACGTAATCCGTAATGGTAGTAGAAATTGAGTTCCTGGGCCCTCGCCGCAGGAAAACCGGATTAGTATTTGAGTATAGGAGACCTTCTTCGCGTGGGGCTCTTTTTAGTCCAAAAAGTTCAACAAGGCGCTCGCCCAGCCGAGGCCTTTTTACGAAAACTCTAAAGGAAGTCCCGGTGTTTAAACGAGTACTGATCGCCAATCGAGGCGAGATTGCCATCCGAATTGCACGGGCGGCGGCGTCGCTCGGGGTGGAATCTGTCGCGGTGTTTGCAGGCATTGATCGCTTGGCTCTGCACACCAAGCTTGCTAACAGGGCTTGTGAAATTGGCGAAGGCACGGCAAAGCATGCGGATCCGGTACGAGCCTACCTGGATATCGAGGCGCTGATTGCGGCTGCCAAGGCCAGTGCTGCCGACTGCGTCCATCCGGGCTATGGGTTCTTGTCGGAGAATGCTCAGTTCGCGGAGCGCTGTGCAGATGCGGGCTTGAAATTTATCGGCCCCTCCCCGGGTGCCTTAGCCTTGTTTGGCGACAAGGTTGAAGCGCGTAAATTTGCACAGTCGCTTGGCGTACCGGTGGTGCCCGGCGCAGCGACCGCCTTGATCTCTGTCGACGATGCCCAGAAGGCGGCCCATGCCGTCGGGTATCCGGTCATGCTCAAAGCCGCAGCGGGCGGTGGCGGTCGTGGTATGCGTGCGGTGACTCGCTCTGAGGAAATGAGCGAAGCATTCGCGCGCTGTCAAAGCGAGGCCGAGTCGGCTTTTGGAAATCGTGCGGTGTTTCTTGAAAAGCTCGTCGCCCGACCGCGGCATATTGAGGTTCAAATACTAGGCGATAGTGCGGGCAATGTCGTACATCTTTTTGAGCGCGATTGCTCGGTGCAACTTCGCAACCAAAAAGTAGTAGAAGTTGCCCCCGCGCCGAACCTCGATGAAGCGCTCCGCCAGCGCATTTTGGCCGACGCCCTTACCCTCGCCCGGGCCGCAAAGTATGAGAATGCCGGGACCGTTGAGTTTTTGGTTAACCCAGAGACTGGTGAGCATTATTTCATTGAATGCAATCCGCGTATTCAGGTTGAGCACACCGTTACGGAACAGGTCCTGGGCTTCGATTTAGTGGAGGCTCAATTCAAGCTTGCCGCGGGCGCCTCGCTCGCGTCTTTAGACCTTGGTGAACAGAGTGCGGTGCCGCGGCCACGAGGTTACGCGATTCAAGCGCGAATTGTGGCGCTGAGTTCGGGTACTTTGGCGGCGTATCGTGAGCCCTCGGGGCCAGGGGTTCGGGTCGATGCCTGCGGTTATCTCGGCCTCACCCCTCCGCCTCAGTTTGACCCTTTACTGGCCAAGCTCATTGGTCAGTCCAGTTCGTCGCAGAGTTTCGAGTCGGCCGTGGACCGCACGCTACGGGCACTCAATGAGTTTCATATTTCCGGTATTGCTACTAATCTGGATCAATTGCGGGCGATCTTGACGAACGCTTCGTTTCGAGCCGGTGATGCGCGTACCACCTTGCTTTCGGAAGTTCCTAATTTGGCCCAGGCGATCAGCGTTACGACTGCCAAAAATGCACCCGCGGGCGAGGCTAACGCTCCTCTTGGAGTCGATCAAAGCGCTCTGCGCTTCCTGGACCAACAGGCCAGCGCCTTGCTGGGAGGTCGCGCCACAAGCCTTACTTCGAATCGCGATATGGGCCATGGCAGCGTGGGTCTTGCCTCGCCGTCACTAGTGGTTCCTGATGGCTTGCGAGGCGTCGAATGCCCGCAATCGGGTTCGGTATTGGAGGTGATGGTCAAAGCAGGTATGCAGGTACTCGCGGGGGAGACTCTGATGGTGATCACTGCGATGAAGATGGAGACTGCAGTCACGGCGCCTTGTTCGGGTACGGTCACGGCGATTGTTGAGATCGAGGTCGGTGATCTCGTATCAAGCGGGCAGATCATTGCCGTGATCCAAGCGGGCGCGTCAGCGTCGCTGGGCGTCGCTGTACCCGCCTCCGATGGTTGGGCTCCCTTACTTGCAGAAGTTGCCACCTTGCAAGGTCTAGCCAAGGCCCGCCTCAGCATCGATTCAAAAGAGCCAGGCGTGGTGCGGCAACGTCATCGCGGCAAGTTGAATTGCCGTGAGCGAATTACTTTATTGCTGGATGCCGGGAGCTTTCGCGAGGTGGGCAGTCTAGCGGGGTTTGCCTCCTATGGCGATCAAGGTGACATTAGTGACTTTACCCCCGCGAATCACGTGGGTGGGGTGGGAAAGATTGCGAGCCGCACCAGTATTGTTTGTGCGGATGACTTTACGTCGCGCGGTGGCCATGCAGATGGCGCGATCGGTCAAAAAAGCCGCTATCTCGACGAACTTTCGGTCGAGATGAGGGTGCCCTCCATCAGGCTTCTCGACGGTTCTTCCGGCGGCGGAAGTGTTGCCACAATGGTGCCCAAGCAAGAAACCTCGCCCGACACCTCGGTTCAGGAAAGTACCGGGGCCATTCAAGCCGGGCGGCCTCGTGTGACCGGAGGCGGTGGGTCCTTCCTGCCCGCGCATCTAGGCAGCACCCTCTACACCAAACAACTGGGAACGGTGCCGGTTGTCAATATGCTGCTCGGTAGCGTGGTGGGCATTGGTGCGGCGAAAGCGGTACTGGGTCACTTCTCAGTGATGGTTCGCGATATCGCGCAATTATTTGTCGCCGGCCCGCCGGTGGTGAGCCATGCCATGGGCTATGAAGTCACCAAAGAAGATCTCGGCGATTGGCGCATTCATTGTCGCAATGGCTCGGTCGACAATCTTGCCGAAACTGAGCAAGAGGCGGTGGCTATGGCGCGACGCTTCTTATCCTATCTACCCTCCAGTGTGTACGAAGTGCCACCGCGAAGTCCTGTTGATCCAAGCGATCCGCCCAATCGTCGCGAGGAAGAGTTGTTCAGTCTGATACCCCGAAAAAGGGCCACTACCTTCGACGTGCGTCGTGGCATTCGCCTGATGGCGGATCGCGATTCGTTTTTCGAGATTGGCTCGCTTTGGGGGACAGACCAGGTCACAGGCCTGGCGCGCTTTAATGGCTATCCTGTGGGCGTCATTGCTTCGGATAGTCGTCATGTCAATGGGGGGGCTCTCACGGCCGATGGTTGCGACAAGTTGCGTCGCCTGCTCGACATCTGCGATTTGTTCCATTTACCGATTCTCAATCTGGTCGACAATCCTGGCTTCGCCGTGGGCATTGAGCATGAGATTGCGGGCACGATTCGCAAGGGCGCTGAATGGATGGTGGCCTTTGCGCAGGTTAGCGTGCCGATCTTCACCGTGTTGATGAGACGAAGCTTTGGAGTCGCTGGAAATAACTACGCCACGCCACGTGCTCAGGCCACGACCCGCGTCGTCTGGCCAGCGGCCGATGTTGGCGGCATTCCACCGGAGGGTGGTATCGAGGCTGCGTATAAAAGGCAACTGGCTGAGTCGGCCGATCCGGTGACACTTCGCGCTGAAATTAATGCACGCATCGAAAGTGCCCGTGGCCCCATTGGGCCTTTAAACCGCTTCCAAATGGAAGAGATGATTGACCCGCGCGATACTCGTGCTCTAGTGTGCGAATGGATAGTGGATGCCTACCGGGTTGTGTCTGAGCCAGCGCGTTTGATGCCAAGAGGGCTGCAGTTTAGGCCCTAACCGAGACGCCAAGATAGAATTTGTGCAAACTCACTGCGCGAGCGTATTGCCCTGCCGATCTGAGCTAACGATTTGAGCTAACGATTTGACCGAGCGATCTGAATTAATTTTCCCCTTGAATACGGAGAGAGAAATGTCTAACCTCAGTAATGAACGAGTGCGTTGCACGATCACCGACGGTGTTGCCGATGTGCGCATGATTCGCGTGGACAAAATGAATGCTCTTGACGATGCCATGTTCGTGGCTTTACGCGAAACAGGCGAACGACTCTGTCAAGAAAAAGGTTTGCGGGCGGTTGTACTCTCAGGCGAAGGGCGCGCGTTTTGCGCGGGCCTGGATATGGGGCGCTTCGCCACCATGGCCGAGGGCAGCGCCAACGTATCCCATCAAATGCGTCTTGGGACTCGCACCCACGGTTTGTCAAACGCGCCGCAACACACGGTCATGGTTTGGCAGGACGTGCCGGTACCGGTGATCGCCGCTGTGCATGGCGTCGCCTTGGGCGGTGGGTTTCAACTCTGTTTAGGTGCGGACATACGCTTGGTTACAGCTGACGTGAAAATGTCGATTCTGGAAATTAAATGGGGGCTAGTACCGGATATGGGCGGCGTGTATTTGATGCAAAAGCTCGCGCGCGCCGATGTGATTCGTGAGCTGACTTACACCGGTCGTATGTTCTCAGGCACTGAAGCGCAGCAATACGGGTTTGCCACCCGGGTTTGCACCGACCCTTATGCGGAGGCTCTTGTACTTGCGCGGGACATCGCGCAGAAGAGTCCCCATGCGATTCGCGCCAATAAGCGCTTGCTCAAAGTTGGGGAGAGTGGCGACGCTGCGCGCATCTTGCAGGCGGAGTCCGATGAGCAAATTGCGGTGATGGGTGGTCCCAATCAAGTTGAGGCGGTACGTGCGGGAATCGAGAAACGGGCGGCTAAGTTTGTGGACCTGTGAGTAGTGGCCACTAACCCTGTAACCAAACGTCGCCTCGAACCTCCCTGATCTTGGGCGCCGCCAAGCGTTGCGTGGCGGCGGGATTGTTTTCAAGTTGCGAGAGCCACCAATCTGTTGTGAGCAAAGCTAGCTGTTTGAGATGTTCAGTTTGACGGCGCATCACGGCCTCAGGCCTTTGGCGCCGACCCAGAAGCGCCGGCAATTCCTGGCCTGCAAAGGTGAAGTGGTCAGCATCCTTGAGGACTAACCCCGCTTTCTGGCCTCGGGGTAAGGCATCAAATACGGCCGCTCGTTGTGCTGGGGTTGCGCCGTTGTTTACAACGCATGGGTCTGAGGATGCCTCGAAGATTGCTACGCATTGTTTCAAGCTCACCGTTGCTTGAGAACGGAGAAAGTGCAATGAAGGCTTTGGGCCTTGGGTCGGTAAGCATAATGTTGGAGGGCGCATTTGGAAAAATATCACCCGCGGAGCTCAGGAAACCAAGGCCCAGGTCCGAGGCCAGCCAAGCGTTTATTGCGAGCCAAGAGCGGCGATTCATTTAGGCCTCTTTCGCGATGCGGATTTGTTTAGTGTTTCATTTTGCAAGCAAGTCGCTTGCGTGACTTTTCGCATTCTTGGAATGGTCGGGCGCTGGCAGCAAGATTTCGGGCGAAAATTGCCAAGCACCGTAAATTTCAATGACTGGCATTTTGCCAAGGCTTACTAAGGATCACCCAAAAATGGGCATTGCACTCAAAAAGAATTCGATCGATCTCGGAATCATCACTACCAACGGTCCCGCCATGCTGGCCTTCTACCGCGATACGCTCGGACTTCAATACGAAAAGGAAATTCCGATGCCGGTGGGACCCGGTGTGATGCACCGCATGTATTGCGGCGAGACTTTGATCAAATTGGTGGTGGTGCCGAGCGCCCCGACCAAGGCGGCTCCCGGCGGTATTGGCGGTGGGACGGGTTATCGATATTGGACCATCACGGTCACCAATCTGGATGAGATCACACAGGCTTGCGAGAAAGCGGGTAGCAAGATCGCCATTGCACCCAAGGAAATTCGCCCGGGTGTCAGGATTGCCATGGTGGAAGATCCTGACGGTAATTGGGTTGAGTTCCTGTCGATTGCCTAAAGCGCGTCAGGAAACTACGCTTTTCTGCTCAGCTCGTCTGCTTTCATTTCACGGACCAGCGGTCCCTCTTTGCGATACGAGTAGCAACTGTCGACCATTGCGTCGAGATTGAAGACCCGTACTCGCGCTGGGGTGCCGGGCCTGCGTGGTGCATAGAAGCTTGAGGTAAACGACTGAACCGCCGCGGCCGACATGGCGGTGAGCAGACCCAGGACATGGGTGCATCCTTCTGCCCCACCCAGTCGCTCAAGGAGAGCCTTGCGAAAACCGCGCCCAATGGAAAGGCCCACCAGTCTCTGGAAATTGAGGTTGACCTCGTCACACCCCGCGTAAGGCGTATTCGGCATGGCGGAGGTTAAGGCCACAATGTGGCGACTTCCATCGAGGGTGACTCTCAACTGCATGTGATGAAGAGCTTCACCGGCGGCTGTGAGACCACGCCACTCGCTATGGTATTCGAATGGCCGGGTATCCATAAAGCGACCCTCGATATCAATAAGACCATCGTCACGAAGATAACTGCGGCACACAATGCTTCGGGTGTGCACGATCTGCCTGGGATCAGGAGGCGGCAAAATCCATCCAGCATCATGATTTTGTTGCAGTATTTCATCCAGACTTTTCGTGCTGAATGAAGAGTGATTCGTCAATGACTCCGCCATTCCATCTCTCCAAAAATGTGCCGTGCAATTCTCCCACCCAAGGCGTTGATGCGGGGAGTTCGACGACCGTAGTGATTAACGTTGCGGCTTGTCGCGCTGACCGTCGTGATTTAAGTCTTTTTGTCGATCATGTTTCTGGCGATAAATTCGCGCGCTTTGAGTGTCTTGAGCATGTTCAATACGGGCGCGCTCCTTGCCGCTCACGGTGCCGTCAGCCTTCGCGCGATCTTCCATGTTTTGTACATGGGTTTGGCCTGCGCGCAGGCGGGCGGCTTCGCGCTGCGTAAGTTGTCCGCTGGTGACACCTTGGTCAATGCGCGTCGACTGATTGGCTTCACGTTGATCGATACGAGGCGTTGCGCTTTGCGCGTGAGCGGCCGAGGCCAGCATCATCGCGCAAATGGCAAGAACCGAAAGTGTGTTTTTTGGGGAAAATTTCATGGGGTACTTCCTTTGCAAAGCGATTGGACAAATTGGCGGTTTGAAGCCAATAAAGCGATCTTGCCGATTTGTGGCGCAAGCGTCCATACTTGGCACGTAAACCTTGTTGCAAGTGGTAACAGAGCCCTGACGAGTGGTTCAGAGCTTGGAATGTTTTGCGGGCAAGCGCATTGCAGATAGTGCGGACAGCACCAAAGCGATCGACATCAAGATAAATACCCACTTGAATCCATGCACCAAAGCCGCGTCCGGCCCGCCCGACATTCTGATGAGGTTGGCCGCCGAGCCGCTACGAGAGGTACTTGATGTCGACAGCAGCACTGAAGTCAGAAAGGCGAGGCCGAGCGCGCTACCTAGTGAGCGCGCCAGATTGATGAAGGCGGTGACGGCGCCGGTACGATTTGCGGCTACGGCCACCTGGACTGCTATCGTGCCGGGAGGCAGGGAAATGCCGATTCCCAGCCCGAGGCCAATCATTGCGACGCTAACCCACAATGAAGATGAAAAGCTTAGGAGTGCGAGCGTGGCCGCAGCCGTAGCACCTAGCAATGCTCCAAACACCATGTTTCTCCGAAAGCGCATACTGGGCGAGAGCATGCGCCCGCTCAAAAATGCCCCGCAGGGTACGGCGAGTGCTTGCATCAGCATTTTTAATGCGACTTGGTCTGGACTATTTCCTGCGATGCTTTGTAAGGCTAAGGGCAACATGACCGCACCGCCGATCAAGGCAAAGTATAGGAAAGCCGACGCTAAGCTTGCCCAGAGAACTTGCGGGTTACGAAGCATATCCGGGGCCATGATCGGTCCCGCGACTTTAAACTGACGTTGCCAAAAAACGATGAGGACGGTGACGGAGCTTATGAACATCACGGCTCCCAGTGGGTCGGTGAGGCCGACGCCTTGTCCAATTCGGGTCAGCATGATCATCAAGCCGGTGAGCCCCAAAGCGAGCCACAAAATACTGAGGTAATCCAAGCGCTGTTGAGTCTTTGGTCTGGGAAGACGAGCAAGAATACGACGGGTGAGAAAAAGGGCAAGTATGGCAAGGGGAAGACTGACGGCGAAGACGGCGCGCCAACCGAACCAAGCCGTCAGATAGCCGCTGGCGATGGGTCCGACTAGCGCTGCCAGAGCATAGGTACCTGACAGCCAAGCTTGAAATTTTCCGCGCTCGGTAGGCGGTACAACATCGCCAATCGTCGATTGGGCAATGACTAGCAAGCCGCCGCCGCCAAAACCTTGCAAAATACGGAGCAACATCAGCTCCGGCATGCTCTGGGCGAAAATGCAGCCGAATCCGGCCAGCATGTAAACGATAATGGCGATGCTCATCATGCGCTGGCGACCGTAGATATCGGACAAGGTGCCGTACACAGGAGCTGCGACCGTTGCAGCAACCGTGTAGCCTGCAACAATCCAGGCGATGAGGCTGGCGCCACCGAGATCGCGAGCGATAGACAGTAGCGCGACTGCCACCAAGGTCGAGTCTAGGGCCGCAACGAAGATACCGACCTGTAAGCCGCTAACGACTTTGTGCTGCTCGGCGGAGGTGAGTATGAGATTCAAGCAGCGACCAACGATTAAGCTCAGCGAGCGAGATGCCAGCGTTTAAAAAAACCTGAAATCGGTTAGGCTCAGGCAATTGTAGGCATGTAAATATGATCTGGAGTAAACACTGTGGCTGATCCTACTGCCAAGCCCGTCACGGCCGAGGCGTCTGTTCCAATTCCAGCAGCAACCATTTTGCTTTTGCGCGATGGGCCGGAGGGGTTGGAAGTCTTCATGGTAGTACGCCATCATCAGATTGACTTCGCCTCGGGCGCGCTGGTTTTTCCTGGCGGAAAACTTGATCGACAGGACGAAGACGAGAGGGTGCTGTCACGCTTAGCGGCCTATCCGGCAAGCACGCCGATTCAGTCGAAACTTCGTGCAGCAGCGATACGGGAGGTGTTCGAAGAATCGGGCATTCTCCTGGCAAGAGATCGCCTGGGAGCTACGCTTACTCTTGATCGGCATAGCGAGGCATGGCGCGCGGGTCTCAACGCACAGTCCTTAACGATGGCTGAGATTGTTTCCACGGGCGACTTGACTCTTGCTAGTGACGATTTGGTGCATTACTCGCACTGGATCACGCCGCCCATGATGCCTAAGCGCTTTGATACGCACTTCTACCTGGCGCGGGTACCTGCCGGGCAAATCGCTGACCATGATGGACACGAGAATGTTGATTCGGTTTGGATTCGCCCAAAGCAAGTCATTCAAGATGCGGAAAACAATACGCGCACGGTTATTTTTCCGACCCTCTCGAATGTGGTTCGCTTGGCGCAGTACAACAGTGTGGCCGCCGCCTTCGCAGGGGCGCAGGCAAGGCCCGTTGAACCGATCATGCCGTGGTCTGAAAAACGTGCTGACGGGCGCTATGTGTGTATTCCTCAGGACCTCGGATATTCGTTGTATGAACAGAGATTGCCGGAGCGGGCTGGTTAGGCGCGCGCGACCGGCGCGGCCCAAACATACCATTCGAGTGACTTGAACCACGGACAATTAAGAGCAAATTATTATGGAATCGAAACAGATTGAAACTGGTACTCAAGACTTATTGGCAAGCCTCGATTCAGGGGTGCTCACCTTAACCCTGAATCGACCTGAGGCCCGCAACGCCATGTCGCGTGAAATGAATGCGGCCCTGGCCGCTCAACTGGCCTCGGCGGAGCTTGACTCGGCCGTGAAATGCATTGTGCTCACTGGATCCGGCCAAGGGTTTTGTGCAGGAGGCGATGTCAAAGGAATGGCGGCCCGTGGCGATGGCACGGTGGGTGACAACACCATTGACGGGGCTATCCATAAGCAGCGCCTTGCTCAAAGAGCCACGGCCGGAAAATTGTTCAAGATGCCTAAACCCACCCTGGCCGCTTTGCCCGGAGCGGCTGCCGGCGCCGGACTGTCTCTGGCCTTGGCTTGCGATCTGCGCATCATGGCGAACACCGCCATCATGACGACTGCTTTTGCCAAGGTGGGGTTCTCTGGAGACTATGGCGGCACTTATTTCATGACTCAATTGGTGGGTGCGGCCAAGGCCCGCGAGCTGTACTTTCTGTCCGAGCGGGTGAGTGCCGATGAGGCCTTACGCTTAGGCCTGACGAACTGGGTGTGCGGTCCCGAAGCCTTGGCCGCCAAAACTCGCGAGATTGCGCTGCGCCTCGCCGATGGACCGAGCATCGCTTATCGCTACATGAAGGAAAACCTCAATCGAGCCATGTCTGGCGATGTCGACCATTGCCTTGATTTGGAGGCGACTCATCATGTCCATTGCGGGCAAAGCGAGGACCATCGCGAAGCAACGAAAGCCTTTGTGGAGAAGCGTGAGCCGGTTTTTAAAGGCCGCTAAAATCAGTATCTATGAAGAGTGATACGGCCCCATGACCTCGTTTTCTGCAAGTTGAGCATTGATGCCCGAGTTTATTTCCGATGATCTAAAGAGCTTGCAGGCGCAGGTAAACACCTTGGGGCGAGAAACCCTGATCGGACTGCGGGACGACTCCTCACTCGATCCCAAGCAGCGCACTGAAAAAGTACGAGCGGCTTGCAAGGCCGCCGGTATTTATGGCCTGACCCAGGATGATCGAACCAGTGCACTGAAGTTGCTGGTGGTGCGTGAGGCCTTGGCCTGCCACGGTGTTGGTCATTTGTCGGGAGTGCTGGGGGCTGATGCTGGTGTGCTTGCAAATGTTCTGGAGCCATTGCGCTCTACGCATTTATTACCTCTTTTGGCGGGCGAGAAGCGTGCCGGTTTTGCGTTCACTGAGCCGGGTGGCGCTGAACGACCCACCTGGGCCCGTATCGAGGGCGACGAGCTGGTGATCAGCGGGCAGAAGTCCTACGTCACGGGGGGGCTCGACGCCTCGTTTTTGACGACGATGCTTGAGATTGAGGGCGAAGGTCCGTCGATGGTCATCATTGATACCGACCTTCCCGGTGTCAGTGTCTCGCGTCGTTTTAGCTCGTTAGAGGGCAGTCAGCATGCAGCCTTTCGTTTCGAGGAGGTGCGGGTGCCGCGCCATCATGCGATTGGCACCCCTGGTGACGGCCGCTCCAGAGCTCTCGACAAAATTAGCTCGGTGCGGCGTGCGTTGGCGGCGGACTGCGTTGGTACGAGTGCCTGGTTGATTGAGCTTGTGGCCACCGATCTTCGCAAGCAACGTCGCGGCAGTAGCAAAGGCGAGTTTGAACGCGTGCGACTGCGTTTTGGCGATATGCGAATTTCTGCCTACGCTGCGCGTTCCATGGTGTATCGCACGGCCAGGCTGACTGATGCGGGTGAGAACGTAGTCAACGAAACGATTGCGGCCAAGGTCTTTGCCAGTGAGGTGGCGAACCAGGTGGCCGACTTGGCCATTCAACTGATCGGCGGTGAAGCCTTGGTCGTCGGGCATCCCGTGGAAGCCGCTTTTCGGCGCCTACGTAGTTTGCGCCTAGCCGAGGGCGAGAGCGACACCTTAAGAGTCAATTTGTCCCGTGGTTTTCTTGATCTCGGTAAGGGCCGAATTTAGTGACTCCGCATTGCATCACGAGCTGCGGGTCGGATCATTGAAAGGCGCTACACCGATGCCCTTGGCAGGCTTCCACGTACTTGAAATCGGAGGTGGTGCTGCGGCTGGTTATTGTGGTCGCTTACTGGTCGACGCCGGAGCACAGGTCCGTGTGACGGCGAGATCCGAGGAGAGTCGACTCGACGGTATAGTGCGCGCAAATAATGCGGGCAACTCCGGATTGGAACTGACCGAAGCTGACCGAGCTTATGGAGCCTACCTCAATGCGGGTAAGCAAATCCTGCCCTGTAGCGAAGACCGCTCAATCCTTGCCCAGCTTAGTACCACAGCAGACCTGGTCATTGTCGGCGAAGCCTCGGGTGTTGATGCCTTGATCCTTTCACCAAGAGTGGCTAGCGTTGAACTCTCTTGGTTTGGTAAACATGGGCCTTGTCGCGACTGGCGAGGCAGCGATTTGATAGTGCAGGCTCTGACTGGACTTCCCCACATGGCGGGTAAAGCTGAGGGGCCACCGACCTATCTGGGTGATCGGCATGCCAGTTCGATGGGCGGGGTCACGGCCTATATCTCTGCTTGTGCTGCCTTGTTGGCCGCGCCGCGCCGTCAAGCCCGGCATTTCGAAGTGAATATTCTTGAGGCCAATCTCGCGCTTTCCGAAATGCATCTTGGGTTTTTCGAACGGGACAGCGTCCCCATGCGACGTTGTGGTTTGAATCGCTATTCGCCCAATGGTCCGGTGGGCATTTATCCCTGTAAGGAAGGCTGGGTCGGCATCACGGTCACGACACCGGATCAATGGCGTTCGGTATGTAAGGCTTTGGAGCTGCTTGAGCAGGCAGCCGATGTGCGGCTCGTCACCCGCGAGTTACGATTTGATCGTCTCGATGAAATTGAGACTGCCATGGCCCTGGCCCTGGCCCGAAAGACCGCTTTTGAATGGGCTGAAATCGGACGCGAATTCAAGATTCCGTTAGTGGTTGTGCCGGATGCTGAAGGCATTCTTGCTCATCCGATATTTAAGGAAAGAGAGTCCCTCGGCTGGTTTGAGACAGGCGGCAAAATTTTCCAGGTGCCGAGAACCCCGTTTGGCTTGAGTCGCACGCCCGTCCTGCAAAAGTTGGATAGCCCGTGCCGGGCGGCGGATGACGATTGCACCGCAAAGGCAAGCGCATCGGGACAAGCAGACTCACTCCCGTTGGCGGGCGTTACGGTGATTGATTTTACGATGGGCTGGGCAGGCCCTCTAGCGAGTCGTCTGGTCGCGGATCTGGGCGCAGACGTGGTAAAGATCGAAGCCGGTCGTTACCCCGATTGGTGGCGAGGCGTGAATTGGACGCCCGAGTACATTCACGAGCGTCAGTACGAAAACGCCAAGCCGTTCTGCGCCTTAAATCGAGGTAAGCGTGGTGTGAGTCTCGATTTGACCAGCAGCGAAGGTCAGAAGCTTGCACGAGCACTCATCGCCACCGCTGATGTGGTCATAGAGAACCAAGCTGCCGGTGTCATGGCGAAATTCGCACTTGACTATGAGCAGCTCGTCAATTCCAAGTCTGATCTGGTCATGGTCTCGATGTCCGCCTTTGGAACCGGCAACGCCTGGTCGCAGACTCGCGCCTATGGCTCTACACTTGAACAAGGCTCGGGGGCGCCGAGTTTCATGGGTGTTGCTGGCGACGCACCGATGATGGCCCATTTGGCCTATGGTGATCCGGTCGGTGGGCTGTACGGTTGTGCTGCCATGCTTACCGCACTGATTAGTCGTCGTCGCACCGGGGAGGGCCAATATGTCAACCTCAGCATGGTGGAAACCATGTTGCAATTCAATACCCAGCCCTTGCTGGAATATCAATTAGCGAAGGAACGTCAATTACGCCGAGGCAACCGCCACGGTGCGATGGCACCCCACGGAATTTATGCGGCCTCGGGCCAGGATCAATGGGTCGCTTTAACGGTGGCAAGCGAGGCCGATTTTTTGAAATTGGCGCGGCTTCTCGGGCGTGTCGATTGGGTGCAGGATGTTTCATTGCGAGCGTTGACTGAGCGCCAGCGCCGCCACCATGAGTTGGACGAGGCAATCACGGCTTGGACCCAAATGCATACACCTGAGCAAGCTGCACGGCTGCTTCAGCGTGCCGGTGTGGCGGCAGCACCAATCCTCCATATCGAAGAGATCTTCGCTCATTCCGAATATTTTGGTCCGGGTTTCTTTATCGATTTGGTACGCGACATGTCGGGACCTCAGCGCCAAGCCAGCACCGCGATACTCTGTGATGGTCAAAGACTAGGTTCGCTGCGACCGGCTCCGCTTCTTGGTGAACACAGTTGGGAAGTGTTGAGCGAACAGACAGGCCTGAGTCGCAGCGCCTATGAGGCGCTGGTTCAGAGTGGTGTGATTACCTTTACCCCGGCACCGACCCGTAACTTGGTAGCGGCGCTCAAGAGCACTTGACCTGGGCGCTGACTCAAGCCCGAAGTTCGTAGAAGGCCAAGGCCGGGGTTCGAACTGGCAGAGTCGTGAAGCTCGAAAACCCAGCCGCCTCGGCGAGATCCTGCGCGCGCCGTGGTCCCCAGCATGCTCCTAGGCCCGGACCACCTTGTGAGAGTGATTGCGGCACACAATGTAGGCAACTCATGCCATACAGTAACTTACCGAAAGGTGTTCGATTGTTGGTCAGGTCATGGTCCATGCGCGGCTCAACCATCAGGTAGCTACCTCCAGGGGCGAGGCACTCACGGATTCGGCGTAGCACGGCGAGTGGCTCCGGCAGGTCGTGGATGACGTCAAAGGTGCTGATCAAGTCATAGCCCGGCTGATCGTCAATCGACTCTGCGTTGCCAACAATAAAGCGAATCTGGCCAGTCAAGCCAGCTTGCTCGGCGTATACCTTGGCTATTTCAATGGAGCGCGCATCAAGATCAAGACCCTCAATGCGAGCCGAAGGGTAAGCCTTAGCCAGTGTAATGGGAATGACGCCGGTGCCACATCCAATATCGATGGCCCGTCCGCCCGCTTGCAACTTGGCGACAATTTGTGGCATGGACGGTAACCAAGACTTGGTCAGTCTATTCTCGTAGACCGGGCGGTTCATTTGTTCTAAGGCAACCGGAAGACCTTCACCAAATTCTGAAAACGTGATGCCCGAGCCTTTCTCAAAAGAATTAACCAGTTTCGGGACCATGGCCATGAGGCCAGGCAGCCCGGTGAATAGGCCACCTAGGTAAAACTCGGTCGAGTCGTCGGTAAGAAACAGCGCGTGCTCATCGGGGAAGTGGAAGGTATTCGCATCCGGATTATGATCGACGTAGCCATTGCAAACCATGGCGCCAAGCCACTCCTCGACATAGCGCGGATGGATGCCTGTTTTGGCGATCACTTGTTCGGCGCTCATTGGCCCGCGCCCGGCCATGGCCTTGAACAAGCCGGTTTGTTGGCCGACCAAGACTAGGGCGGCGGCCAGTGCGGTGCCTACATCGCCGACCACTTTTTGCATGAATTGTTGGGAACGTTCTTTGTCCATGGATGCTCTTGTCCTCTCTTTGACGTGGATGAAATCGCTCATGACGAGCAAGTGTGGCGCAGCGCGGTCGTCGGAGTGTTAGGGCATCTGAGCCGTGGTCATCTGCTCGCCAGCGACGGTCGTGCGTCGCATATCGCGAGGGTAATGGTCATCGTAGCGTCGCACTCGATGCATGGTTTGGCGGTTATCCCAGATGATCAAATCATGTTGTCGCCAACGATGGACATAGACGTACTTAGGTTGGGTTGCATGCTCGTTGAGATCGCGCAACAACAGGCGTGCATCGGGTGTGGTCATACCGACGATGGCGCCTGCGTGTGAGGCAAGGTACAGCGACTTGCGGCCATGCCCAGGGTGGACGCGCACCAGAGCTTGCCGTACCGGTTTGAAAAGGGCGCGCTCCACTTCCGTGAAGTCGTCCAAGCCGAGCGCGCCGCGTGAAACCATCAAGGAATGTTCGCAGATCAGCGGGTCGATCTCCGCCTTGGTGGCATCGTCCAAATCGTCATAGGCGGCGGGCATATAGGCAAATTCGGTATTGCCGCCGACGGGATTGACGACCCGTGCCGATAACAGCGAATATTTTGCCGGGATGGGGCGAAACGAACTATCCGAATGCCACAGCATATTGCCAAGATTGAATAGACGATGACGGCTATCACGCTCCATGGGCTTGCCGTTCTTGCCTAAGTTGGAGACGTCGTTCATCTCAAAAGGCAGACGAGCATCCTCGGGTTTGCTGGGCAGTTGACCGCCACGCTTATTTTCGATACTGCCTAGGCTCCGAGTGAAATCAACCTGCTGCTCATTGCTTAGATTTTGATCGTGAAAAACCAACACGGCATACTGGTCCATTGCTGCGTGGATCTGAGCGCATTGCTCCGGGAGCATTGGTAACCTGAGGTCGAGCCCTGTGACTTCCCCCACGAAGAGCGGATGAAGCGGTCGAATGTTCATGGTCATGGTCTAGGCTCTCCGGGGCCGGATCAGTTTTCTGAAAGTTCTTCGAATTCTAGTCCGATCTTGTTCCGAATGTTACTTCGATCTCACCCGCCTCAAAACGATTGCGCGCATAGTTCTGTTGGCCGACTAGGCCTTGGTGTCTCGAGGCTATCGTGTTTCACACATGGAGTGGTTGATGTCTCGTGGTTCGCTTTTTTTGCGTTGGGCCTTTGAAGTGGGTTTTGCCTCACTTTTTGTGGCCTGTAGCAGTTTAAACTTGCTTTTGCCCAATTTCAATGTGAGGAGACATTAAGTCATGCAAATCATTAATGACGTTACGACGCTTGCGATGGAGGGAGAGATTGCGGTCTTGACCATCAACTCGCCCCCAGTGAATGCACTTTCTCAGCCTGTGCGCGAAGGCTTACTCAACGGCATGAAAGCCGCCAATGCCAACCCGGCAGCGAAGGCCGTGGTCTTGATCTGCGATGGCCGCACCTTTATCGCGGGCGCCGACATTTCTGGCTTTGGTAAGCCCCCGACTTTGCCGTCCTTGCCTGATGCTCAGAATGAAATTGAGAATGCGTCCAAACCAGTGATTGCCGCAATTCACGGTACCTCGCTCGGTGGTGGCTTTGAGGTGGCCTTGTGCTGCCATTACCGGGTTGCGGTTCCGAGTGCCAAATGTGGGCTTCCTGAAGTTCATCTCGGCTTGCTCCCGGGAGCGGGGGGTACACAGCGCCTGCCTCGCATAGTCGGGCCTGAAAAGGCGCTTGAGATGGTCACAAGTGGCACCCACGTAGGTGCCAAGGCCTGCTTGGAGATGGGCCTGGTCGACGAGCTGGTCGAAGAAGGAAAGTTACGTGAAGGTGCTCTCGCATTCGCCCGCAAGGTGCTGGCCGAGAACAGGCCGCTTCGTAAGGTGAGAGACTCCAATGAGAAGGTTGAGGCGGCGCGCAATCGCCCAGAAATCTTTGCGGACTTTCGCAAAGCCAATGCCCGTAAGTTTCGCGGCTTTAAGGCTCCCGAGTTCAATATTCGTTGCATTGAAGCGGCAGTCAATCAACCCTTTGTTGAAGGTATGAAAACCGAACGTACCTTGTTTCTCGAATTGGTCAGCGGTACCCAATCGGCCTCGCAACGCCATGTTTTCTTTGCCGAGCGGCAAGTCTGGAAAATTCCTGATGTGCCTGAGGATATCGCTCTGATTCCGATTAAGAAGGTCGGCATGATCGGTGCGGGCACGATGGGCGGCGGCATCGCGATGAACTTCGCCAATGTTGGAATCCCGGTGGTGCTGGTTGAAACCAAGGCCGAGGCACTTGAGCGTGGCCTGTCCGTGGTTCGCAAGAACTATGAGAACACCGCCAAGCGCGGGCGGATCAAGCCGGAGGATGTTGAGAAGCGAATGTCTTTGTTGACGGGCTCACTTGATTTGAATGTTCTGGCCGATTGCGATCTGGTCATCGAGGCTGTTTTCGAGAACATGGCCATCAAGAAGGAAATTTTTGCCAAGCTCGACAAGATCTGCAAACCAGGTGCGATTCTGGCGACAAATACCTCGGCCTTGGATGTCAACGAGATTGCTTCCGCCGTGTCGCGACCGGAAGCCGTCGTTGGCATGCATTTTTTCTCGCCTGCGAATGTCATGCGCTTGCTTGAGGTGGTGCGTGGAGCCAAGACTTCGAAAGAGGTCTTGCAAACCGCCATGCAAATCGGCAAGAAGATCGGTAAGATCGGCGTCGTCTCTGGCGTGTGCCCTGGATTTATCGGTAACCGAATTTTGGCCGCACGCTCTGGTCAGGCTCAGGCCATGGTGCTAGAAGGTGCCATGCCCTGGGATGTAGACAAAGTCTTGTACGACTTTGGTTTGCCGATGGGCCCATTTGCAATGTCGGACTTAGCAGGCCTGGATATTGGCTGGTCGAAAGAAACCAGTAAGAGCTCGACCATACGCGAGGTGTTGTGCGAGATGGATCGCCGTGGTCAGAAAACCAGCGCGGGTTATTACGACTATGACGAACAGCGCAATGCTAAGCCCTCGGAGGTGACTCGCAAGATCATCAGCGATTTCATGGCCGCCAAAGGTGTCACACCGCGTCAAATCACTGAAACTGAAATTCTCGAGCGTTGCGTCTATGCCATGATCAATGAAGGCGCCAAGATTTTGGACGAAGGTATTGCGATCCGCTCCTCGGACATCGACATCACCTGGATTAACGGTTATGGTTTCCCGGTGTATCGGGGTGGGCCGATGTTCTATGGTGATACGGTGGGGCTCGCGACTGTCGTTGCGAAGTTGAAAGAGTATGGTGCTTTGATGGGGCCTAACTTTAAGATGTCGCCCTTGCTTGAAAAACTGGCGGCTGAGGGCAAGAAGTTTTCTGACTTTAAGCGGTAAAGTTGGTCGCTCCTGGGTTACGCCTGCTTGGCAGTCAGGGCTAGGTACCTCCGCGAATGTCCTCCGACGCGGCCAAAGAGGCCGCCTCTCCCCCTTTACTTCGCTCCAGTACCTAGCCCAGACTGCTAGGCATACACCGTGTTGGAGCTCGGAGGAGCAAATGCCGGTTGGTTATTGTGCCTTAGGAACGGTAGCCCCGCCTGCGTCCCTACAACGATCAAAGCCGCCAGAGACAAGGCGGGCTTTGGGGCCATTCCTCATCAGATAATCTATTGTATCTACTCGCTTAGAGCGGCAAAGCGCTCCAAATGATGATCGGCATCGCCGAACCGCTGTGCAATCATGGTCAGTCTTCGGAAGGTGTGTGAGACTTTCATTTCCTCGGTCATGCCCATGCCGCCATGCAATTGAATGGCTTCCTGGCTCACTTGGCGCGCGGCATCGGCGATCTTGATTTTGGCCATGGATACCGCGCGTTTTCGCTCACTTGTGCTGGCTGAAGCGTCGACCCTAGAGGCCGCGAGGATCGCCATCGAGCGCGCTTGTTCGGTCACGATGTACATGTCGACCAAGCGGTGCTGCAGCACTTGAAATGAGGCGATCGGGACGCCGAATTGTTTGCGCCCTTTCATGTATTCGAGGGTTGCGTCATTGGCATACTTCATGGCGCCTATGGCGTCGGCACAGAGCAGAGCGGTCGCAAAATCCAGTGCTTCATTGATCGGCTCACTTGCCTGACCGGCTTCGCCAAGCAGCGCGTCGGCATCCAACCGGACGCTCTGAAAGACGATATCCGCGGCGCGCAGACCATCGACAGTACGGTAGTTGCTGAGAGTCACTCCAGGGGCGTTGGGGTCGACCAGGAAAAGGCTGGAGCCTCCGGCGTCAGCGGTGACCACTAAGTAATCGGCCAGCGCTGCTCCAAAGACGAGAATCTTTTCGCCATTCAATTCCCAGCCGGTGCCGCTGGCCTTCGCGACGGTGGCCGTTGGACTCGCGTCATAGCGTGCGCCACGCTCCAAATAGGCGCAGGCAAGCTTGACGTTTCCGTCAATCATCGCGGGCAATATTTTGCTTCTTTGCGTGGCTGAACCCACTCGGGAAATCAAGCGACCGGCGAGGGCAATATGGTCAATCAGGGGTTCTACGACCAGAGCCTCGCCGAAAGCTTCCATGCTAGCCATAAGATCTACGGCACCTCCACCAAAACCGTTATCAACCTCAGGCAGGGCGATGGCGGTTAAACCCATTTCCGCAAAGGTTGCCCAGGCAGAGTGATTGAAGCCGTTGCTTGAATTGATCGTGGCCTTGCGTGCTTCGAAATCATATTTGCCCGCCAGGTACTTGCGTACCGAATCGGCGAGCTGTTGTTGCTCTTCGCTATATTCAAAATTCATGGTTGCACTCTGGTTTGCTTTTGCTTCAAAGACCGAGGGTCATTTTGGCAATGATGTTGCGCTGAATCTCATTGGAGCCTGCGTAAATACTCGCCTTGCGATAGTTCGCGTAGCGCGGTGTGAGGCGCGACAAAAGTGGGTCGACGGTGCCGCCCTCCACGCCCACGTAGGGTTGTGCCAGAGGGCCGGCTACTTGCATCATCAATTCAGTCATGGCCTGCTGAATTTCGGTGCTTTTGATTTTTAACATTGATACATCGGCACCGGGTGGCTGGCCGCTACGGCGCATACGATCCAGAAAGCGCATGGCAGTGAGCTCAAGTGCCTCGAGCTCAACTTCGATGCGGGTGAGTCGATCACGAAAGCGCGCATCTTGCATCAAGGGCTTGCCATTCTTCAGTTCCTTGTTGGCCAAAGCTTTCAGGGCGGCCAGTTCGCGCCGCGAGGCCCCGACGGCCGCAGAGCCCATGCGCTCATGGCCGAGCAGATACTTGGCGACAGTCCATCCTTTGTTTTCTTCGTGGACTAAGTTTTCGAGGGGTACTTTGACATCTTCAAAGAAGATCTCATTCACCTCGTGTCCACCGTCCATTAAAATGAGGGGGCGAACGGTAATGCCGGGGGTCGTCATGTCGATCAGCAGAAAGCTGATGCCGTCCTGACGTTTCTCGACATCAGTATTGGTGCGTACTAGGCAGAAAATCCAATCACCAAAGTGGCCCAGGGTTGTCCATATTTTTTGGCCATTGACCACGTAGTGATCGCCCTGGCGTTCGGCACGGGTCTTTAGAGCCGCGAGATCTGATCCAGCACCCGGCTCGGAATAACCTTGTACCCAGAAATCTTCGCCGCTGCGAATACGCGGCAGAAAGCGATTCTTTTGCTCAGGGCTGCCAAACTTCAACAACACTGAGGCGCACATATTGGGGCCGAAGGAGGGCGGACGAAGGGCTCCGGCCAAGCCAAACTCCTCATCAAAAATATAGCGCTGGGTGACATCCCAGCCAGTGCCCCCCCACTCAACCGGCCAATGCGGTACGGCCCAGCCTTTGGCGGCAAGAATTTTGTGCCAGCGTACGAAATCTTCCTTTGTTAAGCTCTTGTACTTCACGACTTTTTCGCGGATCTCAGGTGGCAGGTTTTCGGCCAACCATGTTCTTACCTGCTTGCGAAAGCTTTGTTCGTCAGGGGAGTATGTTAAGTCCACGATAGATCTTTCTCGGGTAGTTGATGCCGTATTTGTTTTAAGGGTCGATTTGAATTGCGTCGAGATTTGATGATGTCGAGCTAAACTCTAGTATGAAATGTGCAGACTTCAAGACCTGCTTCCTGGAGGAGAATAACGTAATCTCCTCAATGGACTATATTCTTACCGAGGCGGATCCGTCATCTGGATTTCATTATTTGGAAAGGTACTCAGGCGTCCCGGACGTCGCACGCTCAGGCAGCCAGATCCTTAGCATTTCTCCTACCTGGCGGAAAAATGAGCCTTAGAATATTCGATCTTCTTGTCACTTGAAAAAAATTAGGAATGTCCTTGCCAAAAGCGCGCTCTGAACCCGTTTTGCAATATGTACAGGCCAACGGTATTTCCTTGGCGTATTTTGAATGGGACGCGCATCTGCGTGGTATCGAACCCACCTTGTTAGTGGTTCACGCGACGGGTTTTCATGGGCGAGTCTGGGATCAGGTGCTTGCGCACTTTCCGAATCGCCATGTGATCGCACTCGAACAGCGTGGCCACGGCCGCAGCGAGTATGCCGAATTCGACGGGTGGGCGATTTTTGGTCGGGATCTTGCAGCCTTTG
This sequence comes from Betaproteobacteria bacterium, assembly GCA_031361565.1. Classification (GTDB taxonomy): domain Bacteria; phylum Pseudomonadota; class Gammaproteobacteria; order Burkholderiales; family Burkholderiaceae_E; genus JAPOKJ01. The sequence continues at coordinate 22,763 of JANLRI010000262.1, forward strand.
CCGTTGCCTTGGATTTAGTGGCAGCGGTTGGGATTGGCCACAGCATGGGTGCCCATGCCTTGGTTCAAGCTGCGGCTTTTCAGCCTACCCGCTTTGCGCGTTTGATCTTGATTGATCCAGTGATTGTCGATCCCCACATATACCACCGATCCCCGACGCCGGAGGGCATGATTCACCCCGCCTCCAAGCGCTTAAATCACTTCGAATCTGCGCAGGCGATGTTCGAACGCTTTGCGGACCGTCCTCCTTACAGTGGGTTTACCGAGCAGGCTTTGCGCGACTACTGTCACTACGCACTAACACCAAGTGCAAGAGGTGCGGGCTACGAACTCGCTTGCTCTCCGATGACGGAGGCCAAGATCTATTTAACCGCGGTGCGCGATCCCGGTGTCTATGCCAGTGTTCTCGCGCTCAGAATTCCGGTATTCCTTATCCGCGCCCGATTACCGAACAGTGAGGCCAAGGCTGATTTTTCTGGATCCCCCACCTGGCCAGGATTGGTCTCCAAATTCCATAATGCCCGAGAAGTTTATTTACCTGATCGTTCCCATCTGGCGCCAATGGAAGATCCCGACGGCATTGCGAAACTGATTCTCGAAGAGTTAGTCGCTGATTCTAAAGTTCACGCCTCCTAAGTGAAATGCATTGTCTTGAACACGATAACCGTGAGCCAAAGCGCGTGCTAGCGTTGCCGCGGCATTGGTCACTTGAACAAGTATCGTTGCGATGGCTTCCACTGGGCCGGGAACGCACTGTATCGTCGTGCCCTCAAAACTCAAGAGACTTGCGCCTCCAACTTCGCTGAGGGGCGTTTGCAGAATGTTTGACCAATGCGAGGCAAGATCCTGGGGTGTAGGGCTTTCCAACTCGATGCCGAGCATCTTCAAAGTATCCGAGGTTCTTATAAAATCCTTCCAATCGGTGCCTGCCGGCCACCATGTTCCCATCCTGTCCTCACCTCCATGGCTATGGCCCAACTCAATAAAGGCGGCTCGGCAGTCGCGTGGATGGAGTTGGGCGCTTTGGTAGGCCTCGCGCTCAATTTCATGAGCCGTGCGCACGCCGATGGCTTGGGCATGGGCTTGGCGACGACGAGGGTCGTTGGTCTGGAAAATGGCCATATAGCCGCCGTGGCCACAAGTGCGCGAAATAAAGCGGCCGGCGGCCGTGTCTTCGCGGGTCGGTGCAACCACCTCAAGGAAGTCGCTGCCGATTGGAATCAAGGCGTTTTCTAAACCGTAAGGCGCTACATTCGGGTCTCGATAACAAACCTCGACCTTCAAGATTCCTTGGAGATCGTCGATGACGTTTTGCAGGCGCGGTGCTGCTAAGCAGATTTGACGCAGGCGAAGATAGTCGGCCATAGGGACACCTCGGTTTAGGGAAGCTAGGATTCGCTAAATCACTTCGAACGCCGTAAGGCCGCTCCAACCGCACGGCCGCCATCGACCCTGAGTAATTGCCCGGTCACCTTGCTCGCGCCCAGTAAATAGAGAATGGCTTCGGCTACGTCTTCGGGGGTGAGTACCTCGGCGAGCGCGGCCGTGGCCTTGTAACGGTCCCGGTTAGCCTCGTAGGCGGCTCCCATGCCGGCTTTGAGCCAGCCGGTTTCAATGAAGCCAGGTAGTACCGCATTGACCCTTACTTCCGTGCCCATAACACGAGCCAGGGACATCGTGAGCGTGTTCAAAGCCCCTTTTGAGGCCGCGTATGCGATCGATGAGCCAAGGCCTTCCTGGCCCGCAATAGACGAGATATTGACGACTGCACCGTGCGACGCACGTAGCGCATTCTCGCAGGCGCGCACCATCTGGAACACGCCGATGGTGTTTACGGCGTAAATGTCGTGGAAATCTTGAGCATTGAGTCCGGCGAGATCGGGTGCAGCGACGAACTTGGTCGTACCCGCGTTATTGACCAGGAAATC
>JANLRI010000276.1:0-4904 GCA_031361565.1 Betaproteobacteria bacterium
CAAGTCTAATCTTTCGAGCGACCCCGTCCGGAGCGACGACAATGAGCGAAGAAACTACTCCCAATATTCCCCTGACCCGTACTCGCCCGAAGCCTGGCGAGCGACGCGTTCAAATTCTCGAAACCCTCGCGGTCATGCTGCAAGAGCCGGGTGGCGACCGTGTCACCACGGCCGCACTGGCCAGTCGACTGCAAGTCTCTGAGGCGGCGCTCTACCGGCATTTCGCGAGCAAGGCACAAATGTTTGAAGGCTTAATTGAGTTTATCGAGTCGACCATCTTTGGCTTGATTAATCAAATTAGTGGCCAGCAAGAGGATGCGCAAAAGCAGACCCGTTACATGATTGCCATGCTGACGGGCTTTGCAGAGAAAAATCCGGGCATGACTCGAGTGCTGATTGGCGACGCTCTGGTCACTGAAGATGACCGCTTGCAAAACCGCATCAATCAATTGATTGACCGCATTGAGGCCTCGTTTCGTCAATGCTTCCGATTGGCCGTTGCACAACAAAAGCTTCCACCCAACACTGACATTGCAGCACGGGCCAACGTCGCCTTAAGCTATGTATTGGGGCGCTGGTTGCGTTACGCCAAGAGCGGGTTTAAACACTCCCCAACCGAAGGACTTGAAGCGCAAATCCCTTTTCTAGTACTCTAGAGGTCCTTTAGGAGGAGTACAAAAATGATTTGGAACTTAATTTCTGGTTTAGTCGCTGGTGCAATTGCAAGATTTATTTTCCCTGGCTCCGAGAAAATGGGCTGGATTCTCACCATGGTGCTCGGTGTTGCGGGCTCCTTGCTGAGCACGGTCGTGGGTCAAGCCACGGGCTGGTACAAAGAAGGTATGGGTGCCGGACTCATCGGCTCAGTCGTGGGCGCTTTCCTTCTATTATTTATTTACAACCGAATCGTAGCGAAGAAAGCCTAAAGCACAAAGGTTTCTAGCTGGCCCTGCGCAATTAGTGAGACGAGGTTCCGCAAACCGAGCAACTCGGATTTTTCGGAACCTCGATTTCATTCCAACTCATAGAACGTGCATCGAGTAATTGCAATTTCCCGACCAGTGGCCGACCAAAGCCGCCCAAAATTTTAAGCGCCTCTGCGGCCTGCATGGTGCCAATGATGCCGGTCAAGGGTGCAAACACGCCCATCACCGCGCAACGCACCTCTTCGACCGCTTCATCTTCTGGAAACAAGCAGTGGTAACACGGTGAGTCCGCTTGCCGCGGATCATAAACTGCAAGCTGCCCGTCAAACCGGATCGCTGCGCCTGACACTAAGGGCACACCGTGCCGCACACATGCGCGGTTTACTGAATGTCGAGTGGCAAAGTTATCACAGCAGTCTAGTACGACCGAGCTACGCGCAACAGCGGCGTCAAGTGCCATGCCCTCAAGGCGCTGATTACATACCTCGACTTGAATTTCCGGATTGATTTCGAGAATGGCGAGCCTGCCGGATTCTGCTTTGGCCATGCCAATGCGGGATTGGCGATGCAAGATCTGGCGCTGCAAATTCGTGAGATCTACCTGATCGCCGTCCGCCAAAATGATCCGACCCACGCCAGCGGAGGCAAGATAAAGCGCGGCTGGAGAGCCCAGTCCGCCAGCACCAATAATCAGCGCAGTGGACGCAAGCAGGCGATCCTGAGCCTCCAGGCCGATTTCTTCAAGCAGAAGATGTCGGCTGTAACGGAGTAACTGCTCATCATTCATTCAAGGAATTGCCGCACCAAGAGCAAAGGCTCGGGCTTTACTCGTCGATGCACGAGTAAAGCCTTTAAGCGCATCGCTATTTGTTCGCTTTGGCCGTCGCATCCTTAATCTCTTCCTTCACCTTGGCGACGATGACAGGAATGCCCTTGAGGTGATTCATCGCCTGCTGCAATTGATAGTCATCCGCGCTACCAAACTCTAAGGGCTTGCGATCCTTAGCCTTGTCCGCGGCGGCTTTTTCAGCAGCAGCCTTTTCAGCAGCCGCTTTCTCGGCCGGAGTTTCAGCCTTAGGTGTGGCGACTTTGCCTTCTTGCTCTTTTGGATTGCTTAAGTGGCGGGTAAGATCGGCTTCACGCATTCTTGGGCCGGCATCGCCTTCCAGTGTTTCTTCAACGATTAAGTCAGGCACGATGCCCTTGGCTTGAATCGATCGGCCGCTGGGCGTGAAGTAACGCGCGGTGGTGAGCTTAATCGCCGTAGTTTCAGAGATCGGCAAAATGGTTTGTACAGAACCCTTGCCGAAGGTTTGAGTGCCGATAATGGTTGCGCGCTTGTAATCTTGCAAAGCACCTGCGACGATTTCAGAGGCCGAGGCCGATCCACCATTCACCAAAACGACCATTGGAACTTTCTTGGCTTCAGGCACTACCGTCGCTACATAATCATCACCACGACCGACTCCGCGTCCGGGCAGGTAGTCATCCGGTGCAGCAAGATATTTGTGCTTGGAGTCTGCATTGCGGCCGTCGGTGGAAGTGACCAGAACGCGAGGCGGCAGGAAAGTAGCTGATACCCCAACTGCACCATGCAATACGCCGCCCGGATCGTTGCGCAGATCAAGCACCAGCCCCTTGAGGTTGCCCTTCGCGTAAAGAGCATTTAAGTGCTTCACCAGGTTTTCGCCAGATTTATCCTGAAATTGGGTGAGACGCAGGTAACCGTAGCCTGGCTCGATCACCTTAGATTTGACTGACTGCACTTGAATGACATCACGGATCAAGGTCAAAACGATGGGTTTTGCTTCGTTTTTGCGCACCAAGGTCAAAACGATGGGCGTTTTCGGCTTACCGCGCATCAATTTAACAGCGTCATTGAGGCTCATGCCCTTGGTCATCTTGTCGTCGATCTTGACGATGAGATCACCCGCTTTCACGCCTGCTCGAGAGGCCGGGGTATCTTCAATCGGGGACACCACTTTGACGAAACCGTCTTCCTGACCAACTTCAATGCCCAAGCCTCCAAATTCGCCCTGGGTGCTCACCCGCAAATCGCGGAAAGCATCAGCATCGAGATAGGCCGAATGAGGATCAAGCCCGGACAGCATGCCGCCAATCGCTTCAGTAATAAGCTTTTTGTCCTCCACCGGCTCAACGTAATTTTCCTTAATAACGCCAAACACAGCCGACAACTGCCGTAGCTCCTCAAGTGGCAAGGTCGGACGCTGGTCTTTCTGGGCCACCGCAGTGACGCCCAAACTGACCATAATTCCGGCAACCACGCCGACCGAGATCCAACCCAAAGGCAACTTACGCATCTTGTTTCACCATTTTCAAAGGCCACTCCGAGGGCCAAGCCCATTCGATAGGCCTAACATACCTAGCACGGTTCTCAGTATAGCCCGTGGCTAAGCCCTTACGCATCCACCGAAGGATGGACATTGCATGAGAATCCCCATCAGACTGCCAAACGGCCAATGCCGACAGCGCATCGGCTCCGCGCCAGTCCAAAAACCTGAGTCCCAGCCCTTAGCGGACGGTAATCCACTGATACTCCAGCCAATTATCCGGGCGATGTACGACATCCACATGACTACGGGCCGCCCAGGGAATAACCTGCCGGTGCAAAGGCAGGTAATGCACCTGATCGTTCATTTCTTTAAGAAGCTTTCGAACAATTACTTCACGTTTCTTGGGATCGGCTTCTTGAGCTTGTTGCTCTTCTAACGCGTCAATGGTCGGATTTTTGACGTCGCCCCAGTTCCAATCGCCCTTTCCGCTCGCCGTCTTGGAGTGATAAATCTGGTCGAAGGTGGTTTGACCGTCGGTAATCGCACCGCCCCAGCCCAACAAGTACATGGACACATCGCGCTTCTGGCCTTTCGCAAAGAATGGCCCGCGCGGCATGGCCAGCACCTTGATCTTCATACCTAACTGCGCCCACATATTCGCCAAGGCGCTGCAAATCTCCTCGTCGTTGATATAACGATTATTAGGACAATCGAGTTGCACCGAAAAACCGGTGGGGTAACCGGCCTCTGTCATCAGGCGCTTAGCTTCGGCCACATCAAAAGCGCGACGCTTCTCTATCTCCGGATCGTTATAGGTGCCCAACGGGGAAGGCATGATGGCCCCTGTCGGGAAAGCCTGATTGCGCATTAAACGGGTTTTGATGGCTTCGATATCAATCGCCTGATATAGAGCCTGGCGTACACGACGATCTTTAAACGGATTCTTGCCCTTCACATCGGAATAAAGTAATTCATCGCGACTCTGATCCATACCGATGAACAACACGCGATTCTCCATCCCGTCAATGACCTTGATATTAGGACTGGCGCGAAGCTTCTGAACATCATTGGTCGCAGGATCGTGCAAGAAATCGACCTCGTTCGACAACAGGGCTGCCGTGCGAGTGGGGTCGCTCTTCAGCGGTGTGAACACCACCTCGGTCACGTTGCCTTCAATCTTGCCCCAATAATTTGGGTTCAGCGTGTGCACGGTTCGAACATCGGGTTGACGAGTCTTGAGCACATAGGGACCTGTGCCATTGGCGTTCAGGGCCGTGTGAGTTTCTTGTTTGTTTTTGAAGTCCTGAGGTTTGGCCGAATTGTTTTTCTCACACCATGCTTTATTCATGATTTGGATGAGCGTGGCGTGCTCTAGAAAAATTGGGTTGACATCCTTGAGATTGAACTCGACCGTGAAGTCATCGATCTTGCGAGGCTCGCCCAAACCTAGCGCGTAGGACTTGATGGCCGAGGTATTTTCCTGGGCACGCTTCACCGAGAACACCACATCCTCAGCCGTAAAAGCTGAGCCATCATGAAACTTGACATTGCGGCGCAACTTGAGCTGCCACTGCTTAGGTCCGGTTTGCAGCCATTCGGTCGCCAAGATCGCCTTAAGCTTCATTTGCTTGTCGCGATTCAACAAGGTCTCATAGACTTGGCCATTGATGGCGTTGGTCAGCAG
>JANLRI010000279.1:0-4944 GCA_031361565.1 Betaproteobacteria bacterium
GTTAAGCCGAAAGGCAAAAGTCAACATAGACTTTCAGTGAAGAGTTAGCCCCGGCCAATCGTAGTCGGGAATTGAAACCTTGCTCTGTGGACGTCGGGTTCAGCTTAAGGATGTGCTTTATGGCTAATGCCATAACGTCACGGGCCTGCAGCGGAACTCTGGATGAAGATGGAGTGGAGAAAAAGATGAGCCAAGGCCATGCCGCCAAAGGTGGTGCCGTTAAGGGCCAAGGGCTTGTAGGGCGCAAAGTTGGCATGATGCGCATCTTTACGGACGATGGAGAATCCATCCCCGTAACGGTGCTAGACATGTCCACCAATCGCGTTGCTCAAGTCAAGACCGCTGAAGTCGATGGATATTCGGCTGTTCAGCTAGCTTTCGGAAGTCGTCGCGCCTCTCGCGTGACCAAACCGTTAGCAGGTCACTTCGCAAAAGCCGGAATTGAAGCCGGTAATGTCGTCAAAGAATTCCGTATCGACGCTAGTGCTGCTGCCGAGCTAAAAGCTGGTGCCACCATTAAGGTTGATGTGTTCGCTACTGGCCAGCTGGTGGACGTGCAAGGCACGAGCATCGGTAAAGGTTTCCAGGGCGCGATTCGCCGTTATAACTTTTCCTCAAACCGCGCTTCGCACGGTAACTCGGTCTCGCACAACTCTGCCGGTTCCATCGGTATGGCGCAAGATCCTGGTCGTGTGTTTCCAGGAAAGAAGATGGCTGGTCATTTGGGTGATGTCACTTGTACAGTGCAAAACCTTGAAGTGGCTCGCGTCGATGTCGAGCGGGGACTGGTCATGGTGCGCGGAGCTGTGCCCGGCGCCAAGAACGCCACGGTATTTGTCACTCCTGCCGTGCGTGCGAAGGCTAAAAAGCCTGTTGCCGCCGCTAAAGCGTAAAGGGGCGAACGAATATGGATCTTAAACTCCTAGATGCCAACGGTGTCGCCTCCTCGAAAGTGGAAGCCCTCGATACGGTATTTGGTCGTGAATACAATGAGCCTCTGATTCATCAGGTGGTCGTTGCTTTCCAAGCCAATGCTCGTAGCGCCGATAGCAAACAAAAAACTCGTGCAGAAGTTCATCACTCCACGAAGAAGCCCTATAACCAAAAGGGTACTGGCCGCGCTCGTGCCGGTATGACGTCCAGTCCTATCTGGCGTGGCGGTGGTCGTACTTTCCCGAACAAGCCCGATCAAAACTATTCGCACAAACTCAACAAGAAAATGTATCGCGCAGGTCTGGCGTCGATCCTTTCTCAGTTGGTTCGTGAAGATCGTTTTCATGTGGTTGAAAGCTTCTCCATCGAAGCGCCTAAAACAAAGCTCTTGGCTGCCAAGCTGAAGGCGATGAACCTGGCTTCTTCGGTGTTGATCATTACTGATAATCTCGACGAAAACACCTACCTCGCTGCGCGCAACTTGCCGCATGTCTTGGTCTTGGAAGCTCGTCATGCTGACCCGGTTTCTTTGGTTCACTTCGAAAAAGTGCTGATCACTAAATCTGGTTTGGCTAAAGTACAGGAGCTCTTCGCATGAAAAAGCTCAATGAAGAACGTTTGATGAAGGTGCTGCTCGCTCCTATCGTGTCTGAAAAGGCCACGATGATTGCTGAGAAGCGCGAGCAGGTCGCCTTTAAAGTCATTCAAGATGCCACCAAGCCCGAGATCAAGGCCGCCGTTGAACTGTTGTTCAAGGTCAAAGTTGAAGGTGTTCAGGTGTCGAACCTGAAGGGCAAGGCGAAGCGTTTTGGCAAGTTCGAAGGCCGTCGCAGTAATGTGCGTAAAGCCTACGTGTGCCTGGCGCCTGGTCAAGAAATTAACTTTGCGGAGACCCCGTAATGACTGTCGTTAAGCTAAAACCGACGTCGCCCGGCCGCCGCGCGATGGTCAAGGTGATCACGCCTGGTTTGTACAAGGGCGAGCCTTACGCTCCCTTGCTCGAGCCACAGATCCGCGGTTCCGGTCGTAATAACAACGGCCATATCACGGTTCGCCATAAAGGAGGGGGTCATAAGCAGCACTACCGTATCGTTGACTTCCGTCGCGATAAGGATGGTATCACTGCAAAAGTCGAGCGTATTGAATACGATCCAAACCGTACCGCACACATTGCTTTGCTTTGTTATGCAGACGGCGAGCGTCGCTACATTATTGCTCCTCGCGGTGTAACTCCAGGTACCCAATTGATCAGTGGCCAAGAAGCCCCGATCAAGCCCGGTAACTGCATGCCGATCCGTAATATTCCAGTGGGTTCTACGATCCACGCGATTGAATTGCAGCCAGGTCGTGGCGCGCAGATCGCCCGTTCCGCAGGTACCTCCGCTCGCCTCTTGGCTCGCGAAGGCATCTACGCTCAGGTCCGTCTACGTTCCGGCGAAGTGCGCAAGATTCATATCGAGTGTCGTGCAACGCTTGGTGAAGTTGGTCATGAAGAGCATTCCTTGCGTCAAATCGGTAAAGCCGGTGCGATGCGTTGGCGTGGCGTTCGTCCGACGGTTCGTGGTATCTCCATGAACCCAGTCGATCACCCAATGGGTGGACGTTCCAACGGCGGTGGTCACCCACGTTCGCCTTGGGGCACTCCAGCCAAGGGCTTCAAGACCCGTAGCAACAAGCGCACCGACACAATGATCGTGTCGCGTCGTAAGAAGTAAGGACTAGAAAATGGCACGTTCCGTTAAAAAAGGGCCCTTTGTCGACGCTCACTTACTCAAGAAAGTCGACACTGCGCTGGCCATCAAAGATAAAAAGCCGATCAAGACTTGGTCACGCCGCTCGACGGTGTTGCCTGATTTCGTCGGCCTCACCATCGCTGTTCACAACGGCAGGCAGCACATCCCTGTGTACGTCAACGAGAATATGGTTGGCCACAAACTGGGTGAATTTGCTCTGACGCGTACCTTCAAAGGTCACGCGGCAGACAAAAAAGCCTCCAAGAAATAAGGCTGCAAGAACATGGAAACCAAAGCAAGTGTGCGCGGCGTTCGCGTATCCGCTCAAAAAGGTCGTCTAGTAGCCGACATGGTCCGTGGTCTGCCGGTAGAAAAGGCGCTGAACGTGTTGACGTTCTCGCCTAAGAAATCGGCCAAGATCATCAAGAAGGTCCTGGAGTCCGCCATTGCCAACGCCGAACATAACGACGGTGCTGACATTGACGAGCTGAAGGTCAAGACAATTTATGTCGAGGAAGGCGCGTCGCTTCGCCGTTTCCGTGCACGGGCTAAAGGCCGGGGCGCGAAAATCGAGAAGCAAACGAGTCACGTTTTCCTCACTGTTGGCAACTAAGGGCCGAGAGAATCATGGGTCAAAAGATACATCCAATTGGATTTCGTCTCGCAGTCTCGCGTAACTGGTCGTCGCGTTGGTACGCCAACAGCAGCCAGTTCGCCACGATGCTGGGTGAAGACATCAAGGTTCGCGAATATCTACGCCGCAAACTGAAGGCAGCTTCAGTCGGTCGTGTGTTGATCGAGCGTCCTGCTAAAAATGCTCGCATCACTATTTTCTCGGCACGTCCGGGTGTAGTGATCGGTAAAAAAGGCGAGGACATCGAGACGCTCAAGGTCGATCTGCAGCGCTTACTCGGCGTGCCGGTGCATGTGAATATCGAAGAAATTCGCAAGCCCGAGATCGACGCTCAGCTGATCGCCGACAGCATTACACAGCAGCTCGAGCGCCGGATCATGTTCCGTCGTGCGATGAAGCGTGCCATGCAAAACGCCATGCGTCTCGGTGCTCAAGGCATCAAGATCATGAGTGCAGGTCGTTTGAACGGTATCGAGATCGCACGTACCGAGTGGTATCGTGAAGGTCGTGTGCCTCTTCATACCTTGCGTGCAGATATCGACTACGGCACTTCAGAAGCGCAAACAACTTACGGCATTATTGGCGTAAAAGTTTGGGTCTACAAAGGTGATCGCCTGGGTCAAAACGACGCACCGGTGGTGGCCGATAAAGACTCAGCGCCCCCAAGTGATGATCGTCGTGTGCGTCGTGCTCCACGACCTGATGGCGCCGGTGCTCCTCCTTCTGCTCGCCCTCGTCGCAAGCCTGAAGGTGCTGCTGCCCCCGCCGGTCCTGCTGCTGATGCAACCAAGACGGTCGTCAAGCGTGTGCGTAAAGTAGACGGTCCTGCAACTGTTGCAGCCGCCCCTGCTGCTGACGCCAAGCCCGAAGGCGGTGCGGAGTAATCCGTACCCCCTAATTCGCAAAACAAAAAGTTTAAGGAATGAGCGATGTTACAACCAGCTCGTCGAAAATTTAGAAAAGAGCAAAAAGGACGAAACAAAGGCTTGGCCACTCGTGGCGCAGCGGTTTCGTTCGGTGAGTACGGCCTGAAGTCGACAGAGCGTGGTCGTTTGACTGCGCGTCAAATCGAAGCAGCGCGTCGTGCCATGACTCGTCACATCAAGCGTGGTGGTCGCGTATGGATCCGGATTTTCCCGGACAAGCCGATCTCCAAGAAGCCTGCCGAAGTCCGTATGGGTAACGGTAAAGGTAATCCCGAGTACTACGTGGCCGAGATTCAGCCAGGTAAGGTGCTGTACGAGATGGACGGTGTGAGCGAAGCGCTGGCCCGCGAGGCGTTTGCCTTGGCTGCGGCCAAGCTGCCTCTCATGACCATCTTCGTCAGCCGTATGGTTGGCCAATAAGGAACACTGACATGGCAAAGAACATGGCTAAAACTAGCAAAGCCACCGAGTTGCGTGGCAAAGACACTGCGGCCCTGGGCGTTGAGCTCAAGGACTTGTTGAAGGCGCACTTCTCGCTGCGCATGCAACACGCCACCCAGCAGCTCAATAACAATAGCGCCCTCGGCAAGACCAAGCGGGACATCGCTAGAGTTAAGACCGTGCTGCGCCAAAAAGCAGCAGCGTAATAGCGCCGCTGACCAATAGGACAACACAATGACTGCTACCGAAGTTAAAGAACCCGTTGCGAAGATGAAGC
>JANLRI010000303.1:0-1276 GCA_031361565.1 Betaproteobacteria bacterium
CAATCGTCGCCCCAGACTCCTTGACCACCACCGCCCAATTCGCACGATCTTTCTTGAGGGTAGTTTTGAATTGCTCCAGGGTTTCGTAGCGAGGCGTATTACCGCCGTTAATTAGTCTTTGCCGAAGCTCAGGATTGTCCAGCGCCTCTTTAATTGCACTGTTCCAACGCTGGGCGATTTGTGGGTTCATGCCCTTAGGGCCCATGATGCCAAACCAAATATAACTCGCGTATCCAGGGAGGGCGCTTTCCGAGATGGTCGGAACTTCACTCACGACAGCAACCCTTTGAGGCGTGCTTACGCCGAGCAAACGCACCGTCCCTGCCCGGTAGTGCGGCAGAGCCGCTTGCACCTGGCTAAACACGCAGCAGACTTCGCCTTTAAGGACGGCCTGGGTAGCCTCAGGCCCTCCTTTGTAGGGAACATGGACCATACTTAGGCGCGCTTTTGCATTGAATTCGGCAAACGCTAAATGGGTACCCGTGCCGTTACCAGTGGACGCATAGTTATATTTTCCGGGCTCTGCCCTGACCCTATCGATAAATTCCTTCGTGGTCTTTACGTCGATGACATTGGCATTGATCATCAAAACGTTGGAGACATCTACGATGGTTCCAAGCGGAGTGAAATCAGCTTCCACGTCGAACGAGAGTTTTTTATAGAGCGCGGCATTGACACCGTGCGTCGCAGCGGTGGCGAGCATGACGGTGAGCCCATCGGGCTTAGCGCGCGCGACAAGATCGGAACTAATATTTCCTGCGGCTCCTACTTTGTAGTCAATAATGATCGCCGTCTTGAGCGTTTTTTGAAGACTCTCTTGCATCAGGCGGGCGACCACATCGACGCCAGAGCCCGCCGGAAAGGGCATCACCAAGGTGATCGTTTGACCGTTTGGAAAGCTGACACTCTCTGGGTTTTGAGCGCGGACACTTTGAATAGAAAGGAGAGCTCCCGCCATCAGCAAGCAAAGCGAAGCCCTTCGCAAGAAAGAGTACTGTTTGAAAACATACTGAAAGAACATTCGACACTCCCAAGTATGGTGAGTGTACCTAGATCCTGAATGCAGCGACCAAAGTCGCCCTTACCCGCGAAGCTTGGGCATTCAGACCTATTGCTTTGTCACTACGACCTTCGAGGCGAGCACTTGTCCGTTATCAACCGAGCCTTCCAAGGAGACACTACTACCGTTTTTCAGGGATTCGAGCATCGCAAAATCGGCGAGTTCGACCGGTAAGTTGAAGGTATTGCCATTGACGCGAATGGTCTTTTTAGTCAC
>JANLRI010000328.1:0-9994 GCA_031361565.1 Betaproteobacteria bacterium
CTTATTGAAAAAGGGCTTTTGAAGCGACCTTTGGGGAGCGCGCTTTCTGTAGCCCGCGTGCAGGCGCATGGTGTCAAGCTCGAAGGCGTATCAAATGCGCGATCAATCGGTTGGCATCGCCCCACCATTGATCGGATGGCGAATCTCAATATCGAACCAGGCGATAGCAGCCTTGACGAGCTGATTGAGAGTGTGGAATTTGGCGTCATGATGAGAACCAATGTGTCTTGGTCGATTGATGATTCACGCAACAAGTTCCAGTTTGGGTGTGAGTGGGGTCAAGTGATTCGCCATGGGCAGCTTGCCGAGGTCGTCAAAAACCCGGGCTATCGCGGCGTCTCTGCGGAGTTTTGGCGCTCACTTAAAGCGGTAGGCAATGCCTCAACCCATGAGGTGATGGGTACGCCATTTTGTGGCAAGGGAGAGCCAGGACAAGTGATTCGAGTGGGCCATGCTTCGCCTGCTTGCTTATTTTCCGGCGTCGAAGTTTTTGGGGGGCAAGCGTGAACCCATTTGAGGCTTCGTTTGCTGATTTGCGTGAATGGGTCAAAGGCCTCGCCCTGCCCAAGCATCAGTTTCTCATGCTTCATTTCGATGCCGATCAGTCCGACTACGTGCGTTTTAATCACGCCAAGGTGCGCCAGGCTGGGCGAATCCGAACCTTAAAACTTCGACTAGTCTTGGTGGATAAGCGCAGCGACGGTAGTGCTGCCCAGGTGCAGTTCCAGCTCACGGCGAGTGCTGACCTGCAAGCAGACCGCGCGCTTTGTTCCCAAGCACTCATCCGTCTGCAGTCTTTGATCGCAGAGTCGAGTGCCGATCCGCTCCTACTGTTCAATGAAACTCCGTCTAGTTCAGAACAAAGTTTAGATGCGAATCTTCCTGAGGTAGAGGTGATGGTAGAGGCCATCGAAGCGGCCATTCGCACTTCCGATCAGGCCGGCAATATCGATTTGGTGGGCTTTCTTGCTCTCGGCCCACGGGTGCGCGGACTGCTCAGCTCGTTGGGTCACAGCCATTACCAGTCCAGACAGAGCTATTTCTTTGATTTTTCGATTTATGCCGGAGGCTTGGTATTTCCGAAGTCGGCCGATATTCGTGATAAGGCCGTCAAACAAAGCCTCGCCGACACCCGTTGGGAGCCTGCTCGTTTAACCCACTTGATTCACGAAGCTGCCCGCCAAGCGGAGGTCTTGCTGGTGCCGGCCAAACGCTTGCTCCCCGGACACTATCGTGCCTGGCTCGCGCCTGCGGCCGTAGCCGATTTATTGGAGATGATGTCCTGGGGCGGATTTTCTCTGAGCAGTTTGCGACGCGGTAACAGCCCTTTAGAACGAGCCCACGGCGGCATGGAGGGAACCTTAGAATCCCATGATCGCCCAAAATTCTCACCCCTGTTCACGCTGAGCGATTGTCCAGGAGAAGCCGGTGTTCCGCGCTTTCAAGGTGAGGGATTTGTCGGTCCTGAAACGGTTTCATTGATCGAAAATGGTGTTGTCGATCAGTTGCTCGTGTCACCACGCAGTGCGCGAGAGTTTTTGTCCCTTCATAATGGTTACGATGCTTCGGAGTCACCGCGTGCCATCAAACTTCATCCTGGAGACATGGATGAGGCTCAGGCCATGCAGGCTCTTGGTACAGGCCTGTACATCAGCAATCTTTGGTACCTGAACTTTTCTGATCGGATCAATTGTGCCGTCACCGGCATGACGCGATTTGCTTCGCTTTGGGTTGAGAACGGTGTGCCCGTTGCACCGCTTTCGGCGATGCGCATCGACGATAGTTTGTATCAGGTTTTTGGAGAGCAATTAGAAGCTCTCGGCAGGGCGTCTCATGCGATTGCCAATGTTTCCACCTACGATCAGCGCGCCTTTGGCGCGACCTACGCACCAGCGGCCTTGGTGAAGGCTTTGCGCCTAACGCTTTGAGCCTAACGCTTTGAGCCTAACACTTTGAGCCTAACGCTTTGAGCGTCGTGTCGTCAGGGGCTATCGCTTCATCAAAAAACTTGAAACTTAACCAATTCTAGGGTGATAACGGCGCATTCGGGCGATATCGTCACATTTGTGTGGGATTGAAGTAGGTGCTCGTTGCCAATGTACGGTACTGTGAAGGCTGCCCTGCCGGAAGAGTACGCCACATGATTCCATTAGACATTATTCTCCCCCAAGGTCGCGTGCAAGGTCGCGATCTCGGGACGATGCGCTTCTATGGCGGCATGCCGTTTGCGGCAGCGCCGTTCGGCGAAAACCGTTTTCAGGCGCCCCAGCCGCCTGCCACCTGGAGCGGTGTCCGAGATGCCACCCGATTTGGCCCTGTGCCGCCTCAGGCGCCGCGCGAGCTTGACGACGCCGGGCCGCTCGTAGGCGCTGAAGATTGTTTGACCGTGAATGTTTTGACGCAGGCGCAAGAAGGCGACAGATTGCCTGTACTGCTATGGATTCCCGGCAATGGCTTGATGGGGGGAGGTTCTTCAGACGAAATCTACAACGGTGCGCAGTTTGTTCGGCACGGTATTGTGTTTGTATCCATCAATTACCGGATGGGCATGGACGGATTCATGCAGTTCCCCGATGTGCTCAATAATCGCGGCCTGCTGGATCAGATTATGGCCATTGAATGGGTGCGAGATAACATTAGCATGTTCGGCGGGGACCCCGATCAAATCACGGTGGGAGGGGACTCTGCTGGAGCTGCTTCGATCTGTCATTTACTGGGTCTAGAAACACTCAAAGGCAAGCTCAAGCGAGCTCTTTTGCACAGCCCCAATGTGGTCAGTCAATCCGTACAAGAAGCTGTGCTTACCCGCTTGGCGGTGGCGAACTTGCTTGATCTTCCGCCCAGCCTCGAAGCTTTGCGAGAAGTGCCGCTAGGCCAAATGGCTCACCTGCTGGCCCGCTTGCAAAGAGATGCGCGTTTACGTAGCGAGGTCGGTATCAGTGCCCGTAGTTTTTGCCCAGTAGGTCTGGTGGTCGATGGTGCCCTCGTGAAAGCTCCGCCCCTGGAACAGCTTGAGCGATCTTGGTCGCTCCCCGGCTGGCCAGTACCCGATCTTTTGGTTGGCGCGAATGCCGAAGAAATGAATTTCTATCTTGTGCCTGGTGGCGAAATCGACCGGGTCGATGATGTGCGTCTGGAAGCTTTCGTGCGAGCCGCGAATTTGAAAGGCGTACCGTTCAAGGAATGGCGTCAACGCATGCCGGTTGCAACGCCGGGTGAACTGCTCGTGGCTATTCAATCTGCCTATTATTATCATGGACCCGCTCGCGAAATTGCCTTGTTGGCGGCGCGTCATGGTGCCAGTGCCTGGCATTACAATTTTGCTTGGCACCCGACCCACCCCCACGGTGGCATGGGCGCGGCGCATGGCATGGAACTGCCGTTTGCCTTCGACAATCTAGCCTCCAAAGAGGCTATTGCGCGTACCGGTCCAGACGCTCCGCAGTCGCTTGCCCGCATCATGCATGCTTCGTGGGTGTCCTTTGTACTAGGTCGCGAACCCGCCGGTTGGCCGAGATCTCTCGTGGACTCTCCCTCAACCCGGCGCTTCTATTAATCACTGCTTCTAATAGTCAATGCTTCTATTCATGCGTCTAATAATCAATGCTTCTCAATATACAAAATTCTCTTCAAAATCAAGTCAGCCCTGCTGAGTGGCAAACCCGAGTTGATCTCGCCGCCTGTTACCGTCTCGTCGCCCATTTCGGGATGTCAGATCTTGTTTATAACCACATTACTGCGCGTATTCCGGGTACTCAGGACCATTTGCTCATCAATGCCTATGGCTACATGTACGAAGAGATCACCGCTTCAAATTTAGTCATGATCGATATCGATGGCAAGATTCTAAGCAATTCCAATGCCGATATGGGTATCAACTTGGCGGGCTACGTGATTCATAGTGCCGTGCATCGCGCTCGTCATGATGTGGCCTGCGTCATTCACACCCATGCTCGTGCCAGCATGGCGGTCTCGGCGATGGATTGTGGCCTCTTGCCGCTCACCCAAACGGCGATGCGCTTCAAGGATATCGCCTATCACGACTACGAGAGCGTCGCCATCGATATGGACGAACAAGCTCGCCTCATTAGCGATCTTGGTATTCAAACAGCGATGATTCTGCGCAACCACGGTGTGCTCACGGCCGGACCTTCAATCGCGCAAGCCTTTAATACCTTGTACTGGTTGGAAAATGCCTGCAGAGCTCAAGTGGATGCAATGGCCAGCGGTACCCAATTGCGCTATCCCCCAGCCGAGGTGATCGATAAGACCAACCACCTTTATCAACCCCATGTTCGTCGCCCCTTCGGCGAAATGGAATGGCCTGCAATGTTACGCTTGATGGATCGGAAAGACCCCTCGTATAAGAGCTAGGAGGCCACCTTCGCAGGCGACTCAACAAAACCAAAGAAGCGTTTGCCGGCCGTTTGATTTTCGTAAATCGAACCTTGATTTTTTGCTGGCGGCAAGGGCATGCGGACCGGTGCCTGCCTAAAGCGAGGCACGATGGTGTGTTCCCCGAAGAGGAGTCGTGATTGGAAGTCGGCGAAATTGCCTGCACCCATTAAAGGATAGGCATCACCTGCCGCGACTTCGTAGAGGAGTAAGCCGCGCGGCTTTTGAGAAGTGTTTTGAGCGGAGCCGTGAACCAGGCGCACATGGTGAAACGAGCACGAGCCTGCCTCTCCTTCGCAGGCCACGGCCTTTGAAAAATCTATCCCACAACGATCGGGGTCCATCGCGCCGCAGAAGTAACCTTCGCTATCGTGGTGATCATAGGTAGGCCCGGTATGTGTACCCGGGATCACCATCATCGCACCATTTTCAACCGTCGTATCGTCGAGCATGACACCGATGGCGAGGATGTCGTCATTGGTATGCGGGTAGAACGCCCAATCCTGATGCCATTCGACGGGCGAACCATAGCCCGGCGCCTTGAGATTGAGCTTTGACCCGTAGAGACGCGCGCTTGCACCAAGCAGCGCGCGTAGGCA
Organism: Betaproteobacteria bacterium; assembly: GCA_031361565.1. Lineage (GTDB taxonomy): Bacteria > Pseudomonadota > Gammaproteobacteria > Burkholderiales > Burkholderiaceae_E > JAPOKJ01. Next base: position 4,995 of record JANLRI010000328.1, read on the forward strand.
AGCTTGCAGCGCCTGCGATTGCGCAAACTGTAAAAATACTGGATTCACCAAGTGCGGCTTCTTGATTCGGCGCACGCGGGGATCGTCAGCCTGGTGGCCCGGCTCCAGGTCATATACCTCGTCATGCACACTGACTTGGCGTGATTTCTCAACAAGCTCGGCAAGCACCGATTTCATCTGCAGACGAGTGACCTCATCGAGCACACCCGGAACAATGAGTGAGCCCTGGGTTTTGTATTGTTCAATCTGTCGCGTGCTGAGCAAGGTCATCGCTTAAATGCTTCAAAAGTTTAATGGCTTAAGTTGCTGAGCAAATTGCACCGCAATAGGCGGCCAATCACACCCGCTCAAGAACTCTAGCTCAAGAAACTTTAACCGGCGGGCGTGACACCTCGCCAAATACCAAGGAGTGGACCAAGCGCGCTATTTGGCCTAATAACAATGTTGAGGAGACTCAAACTAGCGGCTCGCAGTCTGATCGGTTCTGGGCTGGCCCAGCACCAGGGTCCAATAGCTTCCATAAGGGTCGGCCGGATTGGTACTGGTGACCTTGGCGATGCCAAATTCGACGAACCTCGGGTCGATCATATTTTCACAATGGCTGCTTGAAAGCAACCAACCGCGCACGGCGTCTTCCACCGAATCATGACCCGCAGCGATGTTCTCACCCACCACTCTGTAGCGATAGCCGCTTTCCTTACTGCGACCCCCAACGGTTTTGCCATTGGGGTCGGTATGGTCAAAGAACCCTAGTTCGGCCATGGCGCGACTATGTTTTAAGGCCGCGTCGGCAAGTCTGGGGTTAAAAACGAGCGCCGGGCGAGCGGCAATATCTGTGAGAGAAACCCTGATAGGTGCCGCTGTGGATTTTGCGCGCTCTTCGGGTAAGGCCAACATGCCGTTGTCGCCGCAGGTGTCTAATTTGGAGCGGATGTTGTTGATGGCACGGGTGGCCACTTGTGCAAGAACTACAGGGTCTTCGGTTAAAAAACGATTCGCAAAGCGCTCAGGTTTGGGGCTGGGTAGCGCCTGCAGGGCGGCATTGGCAGCAATGCCGGCTGCCGAGCCTGCTGCTCGGTCGAGGCCCTGCGCCTTGGGAGCATTACATGCAGTCCAAAGGCCCATCGCTATGGCCAAAACGCCAAAGACTTTCAGCCTGAAAACGGGTTTCGCAGGCGTAGCCAATCGGCTTTGCAGTGACTTCATGAGAACCCTTCGTTCGCGGCTTTGGTCTTCCCTGGCGACAAAGGTTATGTGTTTGCGTGAGAGTGCCTATTTCCAAGAAGCCACTCAAGCGCGTGACGGCGAGAGGGCTGTTCAGGCCGATGGATGGTCGGTGAAGGCCTTCCAGCCCCAAACCAGGCGGCTGAGGATGGTCAACGCACATAGCGCCGAAAAAACATAGGCGAGGACCGCGAAATGCCTGGGCCACAGACACATGGCTGCAAAAAACAGAAGCGTTTCAGTGGCCTCGGTCAACCCACCCAAAAAATAGAAAGACTTATCGGGATAGTTGCTGCTGTGCATATTGCGTTTTGCAGCGAGCACGGCGAACGCTAAGAAGCTGGTGCTGGTACCCATGAAGGCTGCCAGGAGAGTGGCCGCAGCCAACCCATTTTGCGGCGGAGCACTAATCGCGAAGGCGAGCGGAATACTGGCATAAAACAGAAAGTCGAGCGAAATGTCGAGAAAGCCGCCGCGGTCGGTAGGGTGGTCAAGACGGGCCACGGCGCCGTCCAAGGCGTCACAAAGCCGGGAGATCAAAATCAGGCCTAACCCCATTTGAAAATGACCCAAGGCTATGCACGAAGCCGCACTCAGCCCGAGGACAAAACCGAGGAAGGTCAGTGAATCCGCCGTTAAACCGACCCTTACGGCAAGCCGCGCCAGTTGATCCACACCAGGCTTAATCCACTGAGCGATGCGCCGATCTAACATGAATTGCCGCGGGCCCGAACGCTTACTTCAGCCCGAGTACATCCTGCATGTCGAACAAGCCTTTGTTCTGGCCCATTAAGAATCGGCAGGCTCGCAGTGCTCCTTGCGCGTAGTTCGCGCGGCTCGAAGAACGATGGGTAATTTCGATGCGCTCGCCCACACCAATAAACATCACGGTATGGTCGCCCACCAGGTCGCCCCCGCGAATGGCATGAAAGCCAATGTTTTGCGGCTTGCGCGCGCCGGTATGGCCTTCGCGACCGTGTTCGGCGACGTCGCTGAGCTCATGGCCCAAAGCTTTGGCAACCACTTCGCCCATGCGTAAAGCCGTACCGGAAGGGGCATCGATCTTGTGGTGATGATGGGCCTCAATGACCTCGACGTCATAGCCTTCCGAAAGAATCTTCGCAGCCACCTCCAGTATTTTGAAGGTGGCGTTGACACCGATACTGGTATTTGGCGCAAAAACAATCGACGTGTGTTGGGCAGCTTCGGTGATTTTGACCTTGCCTGCCGGATCGAAGCCCGTGGTGCCAATGACCATTTTCACGCCACGGCTAGCGCAGGCTTCAAGATGCTTGAGGGTGCCGCCGGGCTGGGTAAAGTCGATCAGGCATTGAGCCTGCGCTAATCCCAAGGCGAGATCCGATTGCACCAGCACCCCGGTTTGCTTGCCTAAGCCTTCGCCTGCATCGCGACCGATGGCCGGACTATCGGCCCGATCCAAGGCGCCGACTAACTCAAAATCGGACGAAGCAAGGGCTGCTTCAATGAGCATCTTGCCCATGCGCCCCGAAGCTCCGGCCACGGCTAACTTGATTTTGCTCATTTCTGAGCGCCTTTGCTTTGCGGGCCTGTATAGCCTGGCAAGAAGGGGTCTGACCCATCTTCTCCTGTCGGTAACTCATCGCCCTCGATGCTGACCACGCGCTGATCTTTAAAATGAATCACAAGACGGCGCAGATCGATTCTGCCACCGGCATGTTTATAACGGAAAACATAACTCCAAATATCCGGCTGAAACAGGCTGTTAAGTAAGGGTGCCCCCAGCGCGAAACGCACCTGCTCGGCAGTCATGCCAGTACGAATCTGGGTCAGCATTTCTTTGGTGATGTAGTTGCCCTGCGGTAAGTCCACCTTGAAGGGCTCAAACAAGCCGCTGCGAGTGTTACTTGTCGAGGTGCAGCCCGCGAGCAAACACAATGAGCAGAATACTAAAAACAGTGCGTGCGGCGCCTGGGCTAACGATAACGGCCTGCTTGGAATTTGAGGCATTGAAGCGGTGCGGGAAGTGGTATTCAATGAGCTTGACATAGAACGATGCGCTTGGCATGAGCCGGTTGTAAACAAAGAATCAGGAATCAACATGCACCTGTATTGGGCATTACTTGAATTCCCTCGCCAACCTCGCGATGGCTCGCGATAAGTCAGCCAAACCGCTATCATACGCAAACAAGGTTTAGACCTCTTAATCAAGACAGATAATGGCCGACAGTAACGACCTCAAAACCATGGGCCTCAAGGCCACCCTGCCCAGGCTGAAAATTCTCGAGCTTTTTCAGACCGGCAAGCAAAGGCATATGACGGCGGAGGATGTTTACCGTGTGCTGCTGGCCGATGATGCCGAGATTGGCTTGGCCACCGTTTACCGTGTTTTAATGCAGTTCGAACAAGCGGGCATTCTGAAGCGCAATAACTTTGAGGCCGGCAAGGCGGTTTTTGAACTGAACGAAGGGACTCATCACGATCACCTGGTGTGTTTAGACTGTGGTCGGGTCGAAGAGTTTTTTGACTCCGACATTGAGAGCCGTCAGCACCAAGTGGCCAGCGAACGCGGCTTTCGGCTCCAGGACCATGCGCTTTCCATGTATGCGCATTGCACCCGCAAAAGCTGCATCCACCGCGAGAGGCAAGCTTGAGCACCTCTGATGTTTTAAAAGCCGTGGATGGCCTCACGCCGAGCGGCCCCTTATCGGGGGTTTTTGATGAGATGCTGATGTCCGAGGGAGCGCCGCGATCCCATTACGCAGCCTATCAGGAGTGGCTGTCCGGCATTAGTGGTACCTCAATGGAGGCCAAGCGCGCTGAGGCCGATCTGATTTTTCGGCGCTTGGGTATTACCTTCTCGGTATACGGGGAGGAGGGGGGCACAGAACGCTTAATTCCCTCCGATGTGGTGCCGCGCATTATTTCGTCTGAGGAATGGGCTAAATTAGAAAAAGGCCTCGCCCAAAGGGTTAGAGCCATCAATCGTTTTTTGCATGATATCTATCATGGTCAAGATATTCTCAAAGCGGGCAAAATTCCGCCTGAGCAAATCTATTCCAACGATCAGTTTCAGGTGGCCATGATTGGCATTGATTTGCCCAATCAAACCTATGCCCACATCGTTGGCGTAGATATCGTTCGTCATAGTGACGGTGACTACTACGTGCTCGAGGACAATCTGCGCGTGCCCTCGGGTGTGTCCTATATGTTGAGCAACCGCAAGATGATGATGCGCTTGTTCCCCGAACTATTCCGCCGCTATGCGGTGCGCCCGGTGGAACACTATCCCGCACTCCTACTGCAAACCCTTCAGGCGGCCACCAACGTCACCAACCCCAACGTGGTCTTGCTTACTCCGGGGCGTTTTAACAGCGCCTATTTCGAGCACACATTTCTGGCCCAACAAATGGGCATTGAATTGGTCGAAGGGCAAGACTTATTCGTGCAAGATGGCTTCGTCTACATGCGCACCACCTCCGGTCCGGAAAAAGTCGACGTCATTTATCGCCGCCTTGATGACCACTTCTTGGACCCGTTAACCTTTCGGCAAGATTCCATGCTTGGGGTACCCGGCCTCTTGAGCGCTTATCGCCTGGGCCGTGTGGTCATCGCCAACGCGATTGGCACCGGTGTGGCCGACGATAAGTCCATCTATCCCTACGTCCCTGAAATGGTTCGCTTCTATCTCGGCGAAGAGCCCATTCTCAAGAACGTACCTACTTGGATGTGCCGCAAGCCTGACGAGCTCAAGCATGTCTTAGCGCATTTGCCGGAGTTGGTCGTCAAAGAGGTGC
>JANLRI010000330.1:0-6109 GCA_031361565.1 Betaproteobacteria bacterium
CGCTTCAGCCTTTGTGACGTCGACAACCTTTGGCGGCGGCACCGATCTGGCTCATATGGCTTTTCTGTCGGGCATTGATACGCGCGACCCGACCCGTCACGACATTTTGTTGACCACAAGTCGGCCCACCTTGATCAGCCATTTTAAGTCGCGCGGCTTCGAGACCTTCGGCTTCTACCCCGGCCTGTTTTGGGAGTGGCATGAGAGCGCCTTTTTTGGCTTCGAACATTTAGTAGACGGGCCGTCGTTGAATTATCCCGGACCACCCATCGGGTACTGGAAAATCCCGGATCAATACGCCCTGGCCAGGTTTTTGGAACTGTATCCAGTGGTGCCGAGCAGTCGGCCGCGCTTTGAGTTTTTTTCCTCGATCACGAGTCATTTTCCGTTCCATCCTGTGCCGCCCTATCAGCCCGACTGGAAGAAAGTGCTCTCCAAAAATGCCTACGATCCCGTTGTGGTGCAACGCCTACAAGATTCGAACACCGATTGGTTGAATATGGTGCCCGCCTATGCAGGAGTGATGCGCTACAACTTGCAGTGCTTACGAGGCTATTTTGACCAAAAGCAGGAGCGCGATTTTGTGATGTTGGTGCTGGGCGACCATCAACCAGCAAGTAATGTCAGTGGGGAGGGTGCCTCTTGGGACGTACCGGTGCACCTAATTGCTTCACGTCCTGCGTTGATAGAGCGTTTCCTGGCCCTGGGCTTTACGCCTGGTTTTCAAGCCAACCGCAAGCCCATCGCAACTTTGCCCGAGTTAACTACGCTTTTGCTTGAGGCCTTGGATAGCAAGCCAGGAGTTGCGCCACGGCGATCACAATCCACAGCGTCCCATTAGCGAGGGCCTGGGTGTTGGCAAGCCCCTCGTTGATGATGATCCCGATTGCAAAGTAGATGAGACTGAGACAGGAGGCGATTACAACCAGCGCTTGTAGTCCTCGCCAGCGCCAAGTGGAGGGCTTGATCATAAGGCAGGCGCTCAATGCTGCCGCCGGATAGAACAAGGCAATGGGAAAGCCCCGATAGCGTGGGTCAACCCAAAGATACCAAGCCCAAACGCTAGCGACAAGAATCAAGCTTAGGCGCATGACTCTGCTCGGGCCCGATGGCTTGGCAGGCGCGGTTAGAAGTTGCTGCAACATTGCCAAAGTGCCGGCCAGAACCAAGGTAACTGAGAGAATGGCGATCATCCATTCGTTTGAGCTGCGGCTCCAAAGCGCCATCGCATCGATGTGTGTGGGAACGACGCTGCCGATGAGGGCAACGCCGAGGGTGTAAAGCGCCACGTTTTCAAAGCGGCGCCTTGTCCTTGGGCCGAATACGAGGCTCAAGACCGCACCCACCAGGGCGCCGAGCGAGGCCCCGAGTAGGCCACGCCACCAGTATGCATCTTCCCGCACGGGTCCTACGAAGCTCATGCGTAGTGCTCCATCGGTTTGAAACATGCCCCAGGCTGCGCCCATACCGCCTTCCAGAGCCCGCTTCCAGGGCTGATCGAAAGCTTCAATGAGGTTGACGTCCACGCCCTCTTTGGCAGCGCGTAGCATCACCTCGCGCAGCACTTGTGTTTGCTCAACGATCCCGGGCACTGCACCCGCTCTTTGTCGTCCAGCCGCGGGCCAGCCGGTCTCGCCCAACCAAACGGGATGCCCTGCAAATTCCTTTTGCATCGCGTGAATCGTATTGAAAACATGAGCGCTGGCTAAGGCCGCTGCCACCGGCTCGTCTTCCCAATACGGAAGCACATGAATGGTCACGATGTCTACGTACTGCTTGAGTGAGGAATGGCGCCTCCAGAACTCCCAAACGTCTGCATAGGAAATAGGAACGGCGGAGCGGGCTTTGGCGTACTTAAGGTGGGTGGCGAGTGCGTCCGGGGCGAGGTCTTCTCGTAGCAGCACTTCATTGCCCACGATCAAGACGTCGATGGTGTCGCGATATTGTCGCGCTAAGGCCAGTGCGGATTCCATCTCAGCCTGATTGGCGATTACATCGCGTCCTAGCCATACACCTAGCCGTACTCTCATCCCCAGCTTGGCAGCCACCGCAGGCACGGCCGCGAGGCCTTTGCCCACGCCGTAGGTGCGGATGCATGCGCTCAGCGTTTTTACTAATTTTAAATCTTCCTCAATCTGCGCTGGGGTAATATCCGCACCGATGCGTGCCGGATTGGCTCCGTCGCGGCGAAATGGTGCGTACGATAAGCATGGTACTTTCACCCCTGAAGCATCGGCCAGATTGATCGTTATGGCGCGTTGCGCCCACCAAGTCAGGGCGAGGCCTAGCGCCAGCGCGAGGATCGAGGTCTGTATCCAAAACGCCCCGACTTTTCGAGAGTCGACGGAGCAATTATTAATAGGATCTGTCAATTTGGCCTTTTTCCAGGATTTTTACTGTAAGCCCGCGGTAGGTCAAGGAGACTAAACTCGACACCTTCCTCAAGAAGGTCGTGAAGTCGAGGTCGGCCCGATATCGCTCTGGGCCTTGCTTGCAATTTGGTTCGTGCCGGGCGAGTCACCCTTTTACCTGCTGTCCTCGTGCAGTGCCAGTCAAGCGTTACTCCCGTAGGTCTTCGCGCTCTAGCCTCTTGGCAGTTACCTGCCCAGTGGCTATTGTCCACCCAGCCCTAGCGACATTTTATGTCGTTTTAAAAGATCTCGAATTCTCAAAGAGTTATGTCTAACGATTTCATCAATCCTATTCGTCGCAGTGTGCGAGCCAGCCTCGGTTCCCGCTTGCTGCGCGCTTTAGCGATTGCCTTATTGGTGGCTTTTGGCAATTTTGGTTTGTGGGCGCTGACCCACCTCCCGGTACTGGCCCCCGATGTGTCGGCTCATGTCGCAGGTCTTTCCTATACTCCGTTTCAGCGCAAAGACGATCCCGCCGAGGGGCGCTTTCCGAACCGCGCTGATATTGATGCAGACCTCGCCCTGGCCGCGAAGCTGAGTAGCAACATTCGTTCCTACACCTCGGCCCAATTTCCGGATTTACCCTCACTCGCCGAAAAGCATGGTCTAAAGCTGACCGCCGGAGTGTGGCTAAACGGTGAGTCGAGCCACGATGCGCTAGAACTCTCATCGGGCTTAGAGGCCGTTCGCACTCATCGGAACATCACCCGTTTGATTGTGGGAAACGAAACCCTGTTGAGAAAAGCACTCACCCGCGACGAGCTCATTGTTCAGCTTAACCAGGCACGTGCGAGCTCAAGAGTGGCGGTGTCTACTGCTGAGCCTTGGCATATTTGGTTGGCTCAACCTGAGCTGGCCGAGCATGTGGATTTTATTACGATCCATCTCCTTCCGTATTGGGAGGGTATTGATGTGAGCGGCGCCGTGGCCCATGCCTTGTATCAGTATGAGTCGGTCAAGAAGCGCTTTCCAAATAAGTCGGTCGTGATCGGCGAAGTCGGCTGGCCGAGTAGCGGTGATCGCTTTGGTGGGGCCATCGCCAGCCCCGCCAATCAGGCAATATTTTTGCGTCAATTCTTAGCGGCCGCCGCTCCGATGAACTTGGACTATTTTGTCATGGAGGCGAGTGATCAGCCCTGGAAGGTTCAGGAGGAAGGGCATGCAGGAGCTTACTGGGGCATGATGGATGCGACGCGCCAGCTCAAGTTCTCATTTTCTGGGCCGATTGAACGCGATCCGTATTGGCGCGTCAAGGCGAGTATTGCTTCGTTGTTAGGCTTCACCGTGCTGATCCTGTGCCTGACCCGTTTATCCGGTATGCGAGGCATCGCCCAGGTGAGTTTTGCCTTGGCCTGTCAGTTCATTATGAGCGGGGCGGTTATTTTATTCACGCAGCCGCTCTCCTCCTATTTGCGAGGGACAGATTGGGTCGCTCTAGTGATTTTTATTCCGACGCTGATCATGATGATCCTGATTCTTCTGGCACATGCGTTTGAATTCTCTGAATTGTTTTGGGGCGGCAGTCTCAGGCGAACCTTTAAGCCGCTCAAGCAGATTGACGGGGCGGACGAACCCTTTGTGTCGATTCATCTGGCCTGTTGCAACGAGCCTCCAGAAATGGTGATCGCCACCATCGCCAGCTTGGCCGGTTTGAACTACAGCCAGTTTGAAGTGCTTGTCATTGATAACAACACCAGTGATCCAAGACTTTGGAAACCTGTAGCGGAATTTGTCGCCACTCTGCCTGCGCACTTTCGATTTATTCACTTGCCCAAGTGGCCCGGCTATAAAGCGGGGGCTTTGAATTATGCACTCCGCAAGACCGACCCAAGAGCCACGATTGTTGGCGTTGTTGATGCCGACTATGTTGTCAAGGCAGATTGGTTATCGGCCCTAGTCGGGTATTTTCGAGACCCAAGTGTCGGCATTGTGCAGTTGCCTCAGGCCCACCGGGAATGGGGTAGTCAAGTGTTTCGCGCGATGATGAACTGGGAATACGAGGGCTTTTTTAGAATTGGAATGCATCACCGCAATGAGCGTGACGCAATTATTCAACATGGCACGATGACCTTGATACAGGCCAAAGCTTTGCGCGAGCACGGGGCTTGGTCGGAGTGGTGTGTTTGCGAAGATGCGGAATTAGGTTTGCGCCTCATGAAGCAAGGGTTCAGCACAGTCTATGTCGACAAGGTATTGGGGCAGGGCTTAACACCGGACGGCTTTGGGGCTTTCAAAAAGCAACGCTATCGCTGGGCTCAAGGAGGTATGCAAATTCTGAAGGCCCATGCGGCGGCCTTACTGGTTGGGGCCAGCGAGAGCCATACCGAGAAAAAACTTTCTGCTGGGCAACGTTATCATTTTCTTGCGGGTTGGCTGCCCTGGTTAGGTGATGCTTTGCATTTGGTGTTTGCGCTCGCGGCCGTGGCCTGGACCATTGGTGCGGCTTTTACGCCGCGCTGGATCACCTTGCCGACGGTACTTTTTATGGTTCCCTTGGCGACCTTCGTGCTTGCGAAATTGGTGCTAGGCCCCTTGCTCTACTGGCGGCGGGTGCCCTGCTCTTTCCTCGATATTGCCGGGGCGTCTTTAGCGGGAATGGGTGTGTCGCATGGAATAGCGCGCGGGGTGATTTCAGGTCTGTTCGGTGGCGAGGCCCGGTTTGTAGTGACCGATAAAGGTTCCATGCCCGCTGAGAGTCGAGACAAAAATGACTCTACGAAGCCACTGAACCACTCCAAAGTCAGCGCTTGGCTCGCGGTGCGTGAAGAATTACTGATGCTGGTCACTTTACTCAGCGCCGCGGCTGTTCTGGCCTGGACGACTTCACAAGGTGTGAACGGAATGCGCCTTGAAACCGTACTATGGATTGGAATGTTACTGGTGCAGGCGCTGCCTTACGCCGCCGCAGTCATTTGTCTTAAGCTCTCCTTGCGGCCGGAGCGCTACGTGGAGATGCAGGCTATTGCGGCGGCTTAACCTCACGAATTTAAAACCGATCAGCCGCCGCGCTGTGATCAGCCTCTAAAGGCGATAGCGCAGCGGCAGCTCGACGGATTTTCCGGTGCGGGCACTCAGCGCAAGCGCTTCAAGTGTTTGTGCAATGTCCAAACTGGCTTGTTCCGCCCTTTCGAGTGCCGCAAAATCACGCTGGTTGACGACCTCGGTAAAGGCTTCCGCGCCAAACCGAAAGCCATTTCCGGTTGCCGCAGGAATGTCCTCAAACGGAACGCCGAACCCGGCGCCTCGGCGCAATCGCAATTGGCTGGGCAATTGGACGCTGGTGTGATTTAGAAACTCGGTTTCGATGACCCCGTCCGTACCGATGATCGTTGCTCGTCGGTGGTTGGCGACATTCATGGCGCACGACAACTGGGCGCTGCGATGGCGAGTGAATTCAAGAGTGGCCTGCAGGCTGATGTCCACACCCGATGGTGCCCAAGCGGGCACGGCGCTGACTCGGACGGGAGCCTCGCCCATCACGAGACGTATTAAACTTAAAGGGTAGCTGCCCGCATCCAGGAGCGCACCCCCGCCCTTTTCCAGATTTAGACGGATATTGCCCTGGGGTTGGGCAATTGTGAAGCCAAAAGAGGCTTGTATGCTTTGCACTTCGCCAATCGCACCACCCTGTAGTAAGGCCAACATCTCCCGCGTTTGCGGTTGAAACCAATACGGATAGGCTTCAAGGAGCATGACGT
>JANLRI010000341.1:0-2107 GCA_031361565.1 Betaproteobacteria bacterium
TTTATTCTCTCGGAAATGCGTGATAAGGGCTCGTCTTTTGCCGATGTCTTAAAAGAAGCTCAGGCCCTGGGTTATGCCGAGGCCGATCCTACCTTTGATATCGAAGGCATTGATGCTGCTCACAAAGCCACCATCTTGGCCTCTCTGGCTTTTGGAGTGCCCTTGTCGTTTGAGCAGGCCTACATTGAAGGCATTACCAAGCTCGATAGTGAAGACATCAAGTACGCCGAGCAATTGGGCTATCGCATTAAGCTCTTAGGCATTGCCCGCCGTCGTCCCAACGGCATCGAGCTACGCGTGCACCCTACCTTGATTCCGACCAAACGCCTGATCGCCAATGTGGAAGGTGCGATGAATGCCATCTGGGTCAAGGGTGACGCCGTCGGTCACACCATGTACTACGGCAAAGGGGCGGGCGCAGAACCTACAGCAAGTGCGGTGGTTGCGGATTTGGTGGACGTAGCGCGAGCATCGGCTAATGGTATTGCTGGCCAGGCGCCGCAAGTACCCTCCCTAGCCTTCCAGGCGGATGCCATGGGTGAGTTGAAAATCTTGCCGATCGACGAAGTGGAGAGCGCGTATTATTTGCGGATTCGCGTCGCCGACCAAGCGGGAGTGATCGCCGATATCACCCGCATCTTGGCAGATGCCAAGATTTCCATTGATGCCGTCTTGCAAAGAGAGGCGGCAGACAATGAGCAACAGACCGATTTGATCCTGCTCACTCACCTGACCACGGAAGGGCAGGCTAATGCCTCGATCGCACGCATTCAAGCTCTAGCCACCGTTTTGGGTTCTGTGATTAGAATTCGTAAGGAAGAGTTAGCTTAAAAGCGCTAACGTATCTATCCATGAAATATCTTTCGACCCGAGGGGGCATGGCTCCCGCTTCCTTTAAAGAAATACTCTTGGGCGGTCTTGCGCCGGACGGCGGCTTGAGCGTTTGCGAAAGCTACCCGCAGGTGGATCGCGCGATGCTCGATGCTTGGCGCGGTCTGTCGTATGCCGAGCTGGCCTTTGAAGTGCTACACCGTTTTGCGCCTGACTTTGGTACGGAGGATTTGCGCAGACTCATCCATAAAACCTATACCAAGGAGGTGTATGGCACTACGGACATCACCCCGTTTACTTGGTTAAAGCCCGGCCTAGGCCTGCTGCACCTGTCCAACGGGCCAACTTTGGCGTTTAAAGACATGGCCATGCAACTGCTTGGCAATTTGTTTGAGCATGTGCTGGCTCAGACAGGGCAGAAACTTAATATCCTCGGTGCAACGTCGGGTGATACCGGTAGCGCGGCCGAATACGCGATGCGGGGCAAGCACGGGGTTAAGGTCTTCATGCTGTCGCCTAACGGCCGCATGAGTGCATTTCAGCGTGCCCAAATGTATGGCTTGCATGACGACAATATTTTTAATATCGCCGCCGATGGTGTGTTCGATGATTGCCAAGATATGGTGAAGGCGGTCTCGAATGATCTTGACTTCAAACGTCGATATGCCATCGGTACCGTCAACTCTATTAATTGGGCGCGCGTCGTGGCGCAAGTGGTGTATTACTTTAAAGGCTACTTCGCGGCAACGACTTCGAACGACCAAAAGGTTTCTTTCTGCGTGCCCTCAGGTAATTTTGGAAATGTTTTGGCGGGTCACATTGCGCGCATGATGGGTTTGCCGATTGCCAAGCTCATTGTGGCTACCAATGAAAACGATGTGCTGGCAGAGTTTTTTGAAACTGGCCGATATCGCGTACGTGCCAGTCGCGAAACCTATCTCACTTCGAGTCCATCGATGGACATTAGCAAGGCCTCAAATTTTGAACGCTTTGTGTTTGATCTGGTCGGTCGTGATGCAAAGGTATTGTCCGAGCTCTGGCGACAAGTTGATACCCAAGGCTGGTTCGACCTCGGCCGCGAAGGGGCTCAGCGTGCTCGCGAGCAATATGGCTTTATAACCGGTCGCTCTAACCACGCAAGACGCCTGGAAACGATTCGCCGTAGTCAGCATGATTATCAATACCTGATCGATCCCCATACCGCCGACGGTGTTTATGTTGCCGAGCAGCTTTTGGCAGACCAGGAGGTCGACAACATCGCTCCGGTGGTTTGTTT
>JANLRI010000313.1:0-8206 GCA_031361565.1 Betaproteobacteria bacterium
CCATCGATTGTGTATGGCTTGCTCGCTCTTGGTTTGTTTGTTTATACGTTCGGCTTTGGACAAAGCGTTCTCTCAGCCGGTTTAACTTTAGCGCTGTTGATTTTGCCAATTGTGATCGTCTCCACACGCGAGGCGATTCGCACCATCCCCTCGAGCATTCGCGAAGCCGCCTACGCTTTGGGCGCTTCGAAGTGGCAATGCATTACCCATCACATTGTGCCGTACTCGATGCCCGGAATTCTGACCGGCGTGATTATCGGGTTGGCAAGAGCCATTGGTGAAACGGCGCCGATCATTACGATTGGTGCCCTGACCTTTATTGCCTTTCTACCCGCTTCACCTTTGAGCAGCACGCCGCCATTTTTGAATTTCGAATGGCTGTTTAGTCCATTCACCGTGATGCCGATTCAAATGTTTAACTGGACCTCCCGACCCGAAGCCGCCTTTCAGGCGAACGCTGCCGCTGCTGGCTTGGTTCTGGTCCTGATGACGCTTGGCATGAACGCGATTGCCATCGCTATCCGATATAGATTGCGTAAGAACATCAAATGGTGAACACTATGAACGTAGTTGAAATAGCCGCCCCCCCGGTGGCCCGAGCTCGCGGCTTCTCTACAGATGGGAAGGTCGATGCAGCGCCCTTGCTTTGTAAGGCGGAAACCAAGAATCTCAACTTTTTCTACGGTAAGCACCATGCTCTCAAGGGTGTCAACTTACCTGTGTACAAAAACAAGGTCACGGCCATCATTGGGCCGTCAGGCTGTGGGAAGTCGACCCTGCTTCGCTCGTTCAATCGCATGCATGATCTTTACCCCGGTAATCGTTACGAAGGCGAAATTCGACTCTATCCCGAGGACATCAACCTCCTTTCCTCGGAGATTGACCCCATTGAAGTCCGCATGCGCATGGGCATGGTGTTTCAGAAACCCAATCCTTTTCCGAAGTCTATCTTTGAGAACGTAGCTTACGGCTTGCGGGTGATGGGCGAAACCTCCCGCTCAGTGATTCAGGACAAAGTTGAAAGTGCGCTAAAGGGCGCTGCCTTATGGAATGAAGTCAATGCGCGCCTGGATGAATTGGCCGTGAACTTGTCAGGCGGCCAACAACAGCGCATGTGTATTGCGCGCGCGCTGGCGACCGAACCCGAGCTCATCCTGTTTGATGAGCCGACCTCTGCACTGGATCCTATCGCGACCGCCTCGATTGAAGAGTTGATCGCGAGTTTGAAATCACAGGTGACTGTATTAATTGTCACCCATAACATGCAGCAGGCCGCCCGCCTTTCCGATTTCACCGCCTATATGTACATGGGCGAGCTGGTTGAGTTTGGTGAAACCGAGCAACTGTTCTTTAAGCCCAAAAACAAGCGGACTGAAGACTACATTACAGGACGATTTGGATGATTCAAGAACATACCTCTAAAAGCTTTGATACCGATATCGAAGGGATGCGCTCAGCCGTGCTCAAGATCGGCGGCTTGGTCGAACAACAAGTGATTCGTGCCTGCGACGCCCTTCTGCACAGCAATCTCATCTTGGTGGCGCAAGTGCTTGCTGATGAAGAAATCGTGAATCAGCTTCATGTACAGGCGGACATGCTTTGCCAACAAGTGATCGCACGCCGCCAGCCCATTGCGGTTGACTTGCGTGAGGTGATCGCCGCCCTGCATTCGATTAACGACCTTGAGCGCATTGGCGACGAAGCGAAAAAGATTGCCCTAAAGGCAAGACATCTGGTGGCGCAAGGCCCCAAGGCTGCGGCAAATCCTTGGGCCAAGGATCAGTTTCGGCAGATGTCCAGCATTGCGAGCGAAATGCTTTCTGCGGCCCTGGATGCCTATGTGAGGCATGACAGCAGCGTAGCCGCCAAGCTTGCCGCTCGCGACAAAATGCTGGACGCCCTACGTGAGCAATTGAATGGCTCATTGCTAGAGCATATGGCTGCAAACTCGGACGAGGTGCAGGCGTCCATGGAGATGGTGTTTGCGGTGCAGGCTCTGGAGCGGGTTGGCGATCATGCCAAAAATATTGCGGAGTATGTGGTGAGCGTTGTCGAAGGCGTTGATATGCGCCATCTTTCACCTCTGGCTTAACCTGGTCCGCAAGTGGGTCAGGCCGCGCGTGAGAAATCGACCGTTGAATCGTCCGTAATACAAATGCCGTCTTCATGGCGTTTGGCGCCGTTCTAGTGTCGTTTCGTCGCAGGACGCTGTCGCACGAGCAAGTCAGCGCGCACACTTAACGCTATCAACTTACCGGAGCTCTTGATGCACACTTTTTTAGATCGGGTGGGGCGCTAGGCTTGGCTGCGCTTTGCTCTCGGTGTGATGGACGAATCACAAAGCGCTGACACTTTAAACGCGATCAGATTACTCCAAGGGCTCACTCATTTCTTTGAGAACGCTCAGGACGAAATGCGATTTACTATGACGAATTCCGGGAATCTTGTAGAGTTTCTCCCTTAATAAACGCTCGTAGTCTCGAGTGTCGCGAATTGCAATTCGAATGTAGTAGTCGTAGTCGCCCGACACCAAGTAGGCCTCGACGACCTCGGGAATCGCAGCGAGTGCCCGCCCGAATTCGTACAGGGTTTCATCCGAGTGGCTTTCGAGGGTGACTTCAACGATGACCGAATCTCGAAACCCGAGCTTTTCACGATCCATCTCAATGGTGTAGCGCTTGATGACTCCCTCCGACTCCAGCCGTTTGATTCTGGCCCAGCAGGCTGGGCCAGATAGACCCACTTTCGTCCCGATCTCGTTCAAAGTTTGCCGACTGTCTTCCCGGAGTGCCTTGAGAATTGACAGATCTTTCTTGTCGAAAGGATTTTCGACAAATACACTATTTGACTTAATGTTTTTCAATAAAAGACCCCAAATTACCCAGTAAACAGATACACATTTTGCCATTTTTCTGAAATAATTGTTGTATGAAAACGATTCTTCAAGTTCCTGCCGTTCCCACGCCCTCAATAGCGCTTCAGCCTGCCTCACTCACTGGGGCGCAAATACTCTTGCAAACGCTGATAGAGGTCGGCGTCGACACCATCTTTGGATATCCCGGTGGCGCGGCACTACCGCTCTACGACGCGCTCTACAATGAGCCGCGACTTCGACATATCCTTGTACGTCACGAGCAAGCGGCCGTACATGCAGCCGAGGGCTACGCGCGCGCGACCGGTCGCGTCGGCGTAGTGTTGGTGACGTCCGGCCCAGGGGTGAGCAACACAATAACCGGACTGCTCGACGCGATGAGCGATTCGATTCCGATCCTATGCATCAGTGGCCAGGTGGCGACGTCGGTGATCGGTACTGATGCGTTTCAAGAAAGTGACGCACTGGGAATGTCGCGCCCGGTGACGAAGTGGAACCAGCAAGTTCACCGGCCGCAGGACATTGCTCACACCGTGCGCAGGGCCCATGAGATCGCCACTACAGGGCGGCCCGGTCCCGTGCTCATTGATGTGCCCAAGGACGTGCAATCTGCGCAGGTCAGTCCCCACGACTGTGAATCGATGTCGAAGTGCCCGACTCCACCATCAATGTCGCGGACCCCACCACGAGAAAGTTTGAAGCGTGCTGTCGCGTTAATGTCGCAATCCATCCGTCCGGTTTTTTATGGAGGAGGCGGATTGATCAACGCGGGGCCTAGCGCTTGCGCGGCATTTGCCCAGCTCGTACGTCTTCTTGATGCGCCCTGCACATTGACGCTGATGGGGCTGGGAGCCTTTCCGGCCAGCGATGAGCGCTTTTTGGGAATGCTTGGCATGCATGGCACCGTCGAGGCGAATCTTGCCATGCATCATGCTGATCTGGTGGTTTGCGTAGGGGCCCGTTTCGACGACCGAGTGACCGGAAAGCTTGCGGAGTTTTGCCCGAATGCCCGTAAAATTCATGTCGACATCGATCCCACCAGCATCAACAAGATTGTCAAGGTGGATGTCCCGCTGGTCGGTGATTGCGCGCGAGTCTTAGAGGCGCTTCTCAACATGATGCAGGGCGAACATTTCAAACCTCAAGGTCTCGCGCCGTGGTGGTCGCGTATCAACGGATGGAGGGCTAGTATGTGCTTGGCTTACGAGCAGCAGTCTGAGGTGATTCTTCCTCAGCATCTTATGAACCTGCTCCAAACGGCCAGTGCAGATCTCCAACCCATCGTGACCACCGATGTCGGTCAGCATCAAATGTGGGCGGCGCAATATTTTCGCTTTGATAACCCCCGACATTGGTTGACTTCCGGAGGCGCTGGAACGATGGGGTATGGCTTGCCGGCAGCGATCGGGGCACAAATCGCCTATCCCGACAAACTGGTCATTTGCGTGACCGGTGACGCATCGATCTTGATGAATATTCAGGAGTTGTCGACTGCGATGCAACACCGAGCCCCCATCAAGGTTGTGTTGTGCAATAACGGCTATATGGGAATGGTTCGCCAATGGCAGCAGCTCAACCACGGGAATCGGTTGAGCCATAGTTGGAATGAGGCCTTGCCTGACTTCGTGATGCTTGCAAAATCGTTCGGTTGGAGCGCGCGGACGGTTTCACGGTCGTCCGAATTGAAACAAGCTCTCAAGGAGTGCCTGGACGCGAAGGGTCCGTACTTCTTGGACGTGCGAGTTGCAGCCCATGAAAACTGCTTTCCAATGATCGCCTCTGGCCAAGGTCATCAAAGTATGATGTTGGGTGAGGGACGGTTTTTCGAGCAAGTTGCCGCAGGCTTTTGAACACGGTTTTTTGCAAGCTCTTTTTGCGACTCGATGAGATTTCGCCGAAACCCCATTTCTTTTTGAAGGATCGTCCTTGAACGCTGCAACCAAATTATCGCCCCAGCTGACTTTGCACAGTATCAAGTTGCGCGTGCTATCGGTCCCCTTACGTCGCCCCATTGTGTCGAACCCAACGGTTGGAAAATACACTGAATGGCCGTTCATTCTTGTCGATTTGATGACCAATGAAGGTGTTATTGGCCGCAGCTATTTGGAGCCTTACATCGTCAAATCGGCGGAGTACATTCTTCCGGCGATTTTGGCAATTGCCGAGGCCCTTCGATCTAAACCGCTGTCACCGGTGGACTGCTTCAAGACGGCAGTTCAGACCATGCACCTGTCGGGCAGAGAGGGCATTGGTCTTGTTGCCGCCTCGGCCATCGACATGGCCATTTGGGATGCGGTTTCGAAAGCCGCCGGGCAACCCCTCGCGCAGTATTTGGGTGCGAGCACAGGACCGGTGCGTGCCTACAACACCAACGGCCTGTGGCTTCTTCCGCCAGAGCAGTTGAAGGACGAGGCCCTTGCGCTTGTTGCAGAGGGAAATTTTTCGGCCATCAAGATGCGCTTGGGGCGTGAAAATTTCAGAGACGATATCGCTGCGCTGGACGCCGTCCGCAGCGCAGTGGGTTCTGATGTACGAATCATGACGGACTTTAACCAGGGGCTCGATCTCAGCGAAGCTCTGCTGCGATTACACGCTCTTGATGGCGAGGGCCTACAGTGGTTTGAAGAGCCCATCGCCTACGATAACTTCGACGGATGCGCCCAACTCGCGCGGGAACTGAAAACTCCAATTCAGATCGGTGAGAATCTTTATGGGCCTCGTAGCTTCTACAAGGCCGTGCAGGCCAAGGCGGCAGACCTGTTCATGCCTGATTTGATGCGCATTGGGGGGGTGACTGGCTTCATGCGCTGCGCGGCAATCGCAGGAGCTGCCGGAGTTCCGCTCTCAAGCCATTTGTATCCGGAGGTTTCGGCGCATCTCTTGCGGGCGTCCGAAAGTGCCCACTGGCTGGAATGGCGTGACTGGGCGCACCCCTTCATCGCCGAGCCGTTTGCCGTGAAAAATGGCATGGTGGATGTCCCCAACCGAGCCGGCAGTGGCCTTGAATGGGACGAGGCCGCAGTGACCAAGTTGCTGGTTCACTCTCGCTGACGACATAAGTGACGTTTAAGCGTTACGCTCGGCATCTTGCTATTGCGGCATTAAGCCGGCCGCCTTGACGAGCTCCGAATGATGCTTGATGTCTGCGGTGATAAGTCGCTGGACCTCTTCTGGCGTGCTGGTGGAGACCTCAATGCCAATTTCAGTCAGTTTGGTCTTGATCTCGGCATCGAAGGCCGCTTGGACCGCGCGATTCAGTTGGTCAACGAGCGCGCGAGGCATCTTGGCTGGGGCCAGCAAGGCCATCCACGCCGAAAGGCTAAGGTCGGCTATCCCACTTTCAGCCATGGTGGGTACCTGTGGAAACACGGGCGAACGCTGTGGACTCATGACGCCCAGTGCATGGAGCTTACCCGCTTTGACATGGGAAACGGCTTCTGGCATGACGGCGAACATCGCGTCCACCGTGCCCCCTATGGCATCGTTGATGGCCAGTGCGCCGCCTTTGTAGGGGACATGAAGCAGACGGGATTGCGTACGCGACTCAAACATCAGTCCTGCGAGATGCTGTGGGCTGCCATCACCAGATGAGGCATAGGTAATCTTGCCGGGCTCAGCTTTGGCCGCAGCGAGCAAAGCAGCCACGCTCGGATACTTCTGGTTGTTGTTGACCACCAGGACCATGGGCTGATTGACCAAGCGTGAGATCGGGGTGAAGTCTGACTCAGGGTCGTAAGGCAAGGTCTTGAAGATGCTTTTGTTAGTGGTCAGAAAGGAGGCCGGCGATACTGAGAGCGTGTAGCCATCGGCCGCCGCCTTCGCAAGCAAGGGCATACCAATTTGGCCCGAGCCGCCCGCACGATTATCAACCACAAAAGCTTGGCCAAAAGCTGCGCTCAGCCTTTGGCCAAGAGTGCGTGCAATCATGTCTACACTGCCCCCCACGGGTAACGCAACGATGATTTTGACCGGGCGATCCGGGTACTTGCCCTGTGCTTTGGGTTGACCAGCAAGCGACAAAGCTCCAAGCGCGCCCGTCAAGAGCATTGAGGTGCGGCGAGTAATCATGTGTGATTTCCGATTGTTGATGGACAGTCAAACCGAATAGCGAACTCCATAGGAGTCTGTCTCGATTATAGCCAGTTTACCGAGGGGTTGAATTTCTATGTGTCTTCGGGGAGAGGAGGTTCATTTGCCTCTCATGTCGAGCACATTAGGGTACATTTAGTGCCACACTGAATGCCATTGATATTGCCGTTGATGTCGATCTCAATGACCCAGAAAAACCCAAGGAGTAATACCTATGATTACACTTCTCAATGAGCAGCGTGAAACGCGGCTGCCCGATGCACTAGCCAGCGGCGATTCGCTGTGGCTCAGCCGCGAAAATATCGAACAGGCTCTCGGTTGGAGTTGGAAGCCGGAGGGCTTATGTCGCGACGAAACCTGTGTGCCGCTGCCGCGCGAGCATACGAGCGAACTAGTGCGCGACGACAGGCTGGATATTGCCGCAATGTGGACCCATATGGGACAGCCGGTGGTCCATGACGCGGTGGCTGATACCTGGGTGTTCGGTGTGGGCTCTCACGAGCGAGCGCATGCACTGAGTGACCTCAATGCGCCTGACTTCGCCTTGCCAGATCTGGCTGGTCAAACGCATCAGTTGTCCACTTATCGTGGCAAAAAGGTTTTGCTGGTCACTTGGGCCTCCTGGTGAGGTTGTCGAGCCGATCTGTCCGTGTGGCAGGTCTTGTTTGACTCCTTGAAGGATCATAATTTTGTTGTGTTGGCCGTGGCGATGGATCAGCCCGAGGCCGCAAGGCCATGGATAGAGGCCGCCCTACCGGCATACCCTTGCTTGATTGATCGGGATCATCATGTGGCCGATCTCTACAATCTCGTGAATGTCCCGCAAGCCGTGTGGATCGACGAAACTGGACGCATCGTTCGACCGCCGGAGTGCGCAGGTTCGACCGATGCCTTCCGGGCCATGAATCGCGCCACCTCAACCATGCCCGACGAAGCCATCGCAGAGCGCAACCGAATCAAGGCACTGTATGTCGATGCCCTGCGGGACTGGGTACTAAAAGGTGATCAGAGCGCGCATGCCTTGAGCAGTGAGAAAGCTTCTGCCCGCCTGAAGCTGCCCGAGCCCGCGATTGCGCTGGCTCATGCCCGATTTCGCCTCGGGCAACACTTGCTCAGGGCCGGTCAAACGCAGGAAGCCAGCGAGCAGTTTGCCGAAGCAATCCGCCTACATCCCGACTCCTGGAACATCTGGCGTCAGACTGCGGCCAAGTTGGCGAATGGCTTCGCGGCCGGGCCCGAATTCTG